>JADZEM010000218.1 GCA_020850535.1 Chloroflexota bacterium | reverse complement strand
TCACACCGTCGCTGCGCGACGGACGCCGGGCACGGACAGGGACTGGTGAGACTACAGCGTCGCGCAGCGACTGCAGGATCGTAGGCGGGGCTTTCAAGCCCCGACGCCGCGGCACGACGCGCTCAACATACGATTGCACTGGTAGCAGCATCAGGGCGATGGCATGTTCGTTGGTGTACCCGAAGCATCATGGAACGGGCAGGCGGGGACTTCAGTCCCCGCCTACCGTCACACCGTCGCTGCGCGACGGACGCCGGGCACGGACAGGGACTGGTGAGACTACAGCGTCGCGCAGCGACTGCAGGATGGTAGGCGGGGCTTTCAAGCCCCGACGCCGCCGCACGACGTGCTCAACATACGATTGCACTGGTAGCAGCATCAGGGCGATGTCGAAACGGCCGGGGTGGTCGTGCTAGGCTTACCCACTGGCGCACGGATGCGCCTTCTCGCCCGCCGATCAGCGCCGATCGCCGAAAGGGGATGACCCCGTGAAGCTTCACTGGTTCCATCTCGCTCCCTGGCAGCACCTGCCGAAAGACTTCAACGAGACGTACCGCAGCGTCTGGGTTGACGTGCCGAGCCACCTGTTCAACCCGGTCCAGGCGAACCACCACTACAACGACTTCCTCGACGAGCTTGAGCTGGCCGATCAGGTCGGCTTCGACGGCATCTGCGTCAACGAGCACCATCAGAACGCCTATGGCCTGATGCCCTCGCCGAACCTGATGGCCGCCGCGCTGACCCGTCGGACCCAGAATGCGGCTATCGTGGTGCTCGGCAACAGCATCGCCCTGTACAACCCGCCGGTCCGCATCGCCGAAGAGTTCGCGATGCTTGACTGCATGAGTGGCGGCCGGCTGGTGGCCGGCTTCCCGGTCGGCACGCCGATGGACACCTGTTTCGGCTACGGACAGGTCCCGGCCACGCTCCGCGAGAAGTACGACGAGGGGTACGAGCTGATCATGCAGGCGTGGACGCGCCCGGAGCCGTTCACGTTCAACGGGAAGTACACCCAGCTCCGCTACGTCAACATCTGGCCGCGCCCGGTCCAGCAGCCGCACCCGCCGGTCTGGGTGCCTGGCGGCGGCAGCATCGAGACCTGGGAGTGGGTCGCGAAGCGGAACCACGTCTACTGCTACCTGAGCTACAGCGGGTACAAGCGCGGCAAGTCGCTGCTCGACGGGTACTGGGAGACGGTCGCGCGGCTGGGCATCGAGCCGAACCCGTACCGGGCCGGCTTCCTGCAACTGGTCGCCGTGTCGGAGAGCGACGCCCAGGCCGAGGCCGACTACTACGAGCACGCCAAGTACTTTTATGACAACTGCCTGCACATCTATGAGGGGTACGCCGACCCGCCGGGCTACCGGACCCAGGCGACCCTGAGCAAGGGGCTGGTGAGCCAGCACGGCAAGGCCGCCACGCAGGCCCGCAAGAACCTGACCTGGAAGGATCTGGTCGAGGGCGGCTACGTGGTCGCTGGCTCGCCGGAGTCCGTGCGACAGCAACTGACCGACGTGGCGAAGACGCTGCGCGTCGGCCACCTGATGACGCTGCTCCAGTTCGGCAGCATGCCGAAGCACCTGGCGAACAAGAACACCGAGCTGTTCGGGCGGGAGGTCTTGCCGCACCTGCAGACGCTCTGGAGCGAGTGGGAAGACCACTGGTATCCGAAGATGATCCCGACGACGGACCGGGCGCAGCCGGCCCCGCTGCCCACCGCGACAAACGGCCCGGCGAACGGCGGCGCCGGTACAACCGGCCACCAGACGAATGGCCACGCGACGACGTCTGGCGCTCAGACGGGGGGTGTCCGATGAGCGCGCCATCCGAGCGAACGGTCAGCCTGCGCGGCGGCACGCTCACGGCGCGGGTGAGGGAGGCCGGTGACGGCCCGCCGGTCATCTATCTGCACGGCGCGGAAGGGCCGCTGCCCAGCTGGCCGCCCTTTCTGGAGACGCTGGACCGCTCCCATCGGATGATCTCACCGGACCTGCCGGGCTTCGGCGGCTCGACGGGCGGTGAGGGCATCAACGACGTGCTCGACCTCTCGGTGTACCTGCTGGACCTGCTCGACGCGCTCGGGTTGGAGCGCGTCGCCATCGTCGGGCACGATCTGGGCGGGATGGCGGCCGCCGAGCTGGCCGCCGTCGCGGGCAATCGCGTCGCCTCCCTGGCGCTGATCGCGCCGCTCGGCCTCTGGGTGGACGACGATCCGATCCTCGACTTCTACGCCACGCCGCGCGCCGACCTGACGCCGCTGGCCTGGCACGATCCCGCGTCGGGCACGGCAACGGCAGTCCTGACGCCGCCCCAGACCGAGGCCGAGGCGCAGATCGCGGCCCTGGAGCTGAACCACGGTCTGGCGGCGTCCACCCGGCTGCTCTGGCCGATCCCGGACCGTGGCCTCAAGCGGCGCATCCACCGGATCATCTGCCCGGCGCTGCTGATCTGGGGCGCGAGCGACGGCGTCGTGCCGCCAACCTACGGACCCCGCTGGAAGAGCGCGCTGTCTGACGCCCGTCTCGAGGTTGTGCCCGGCGCGGGCCACTACCCGATGCTGGAGCAGCCGACCGCCGTCACTGACGCGATCACGCCGTTCCTGCGCCTCCACGGAGCCTGAACGCGGCCCGCCGGCTCTGGGGTGCGATCAGACGCCCCAGAGCCGAGCGAGCGGGATCGCCAGCCCGGCGAATGGCGGCGCGCTGAATGAAGCGTCGCCAGCAGCCTCGGCGACCAGTTCGTAGGCGCCGTCCGCACCCAGCTCGAACGCACGGACCCACTGCGCCACCGGCTCAAAGACCCAGCAGTGCTTGACGCCGTGCTTCGCGTACAGATCGCACTTGGTCTCCTGATCGGTCGTCATGCTGGACGGCGCGATGATCTCGACCACCAGATCGGGTGCACCCCGCACGTTGGGATCCGTGACGATGTGCAGGCGATCCCGACTGATGAACAACACATCCGGCTGCACAATCGAGCCGTCAGCGAGGTAGACATCAGTCGGCGCGCTGCAGACGTGGCCCAGGTCGTTGTCGTAGACGTGAACGCCAAGGACCGCCGTCAACTGGGTGGCCGTCCACTGGTGTTTCATGCTGGGAGCCGGTGACACGTGCAACTCACCTTCGATGATCTCATACCGAAGCCCATCGTCGGGCAGTTGCAGGTAGTCCTGGTACGTGAGCGCCGCCCGCTTGACTGGTGTTGCCATCGCCGTGCCCTGGTCGCCGCGCGGCGCGCGGATCAGCGTGCCGCCTCTGTCACTGCACCATCAGTGGCGCGCGGGTCGGACGTTGCGCCCGGCGCTCAGAACGAGCCGGGGCCGCCGCCCACGAAGGTGGCCCAGGAGCCGCAGCCGTCCACCACGCTCAGCGGCACCAGCACCGACTGCGCCGGGTTCACCCGGGTGATCTGGAGCTGAACGCCGGTCGTGCCGGTCGGGAGGGTCAGGCTGGCGCCGGTCGTCAGGCCGCTGGGGCCGCCGGCGACGGACACGCTGGCGTTGTTGAGCGGCTGGCCCTCCGCGCCAACGTCGAGCCGCACGTACGGCACAAGGCCGCCCGAGATCGTCACGCCGAGGAGGCCGGGGCCAAGCGGCTGCGTCGCGATCCGCACAGCCGGTCGCGGCGAGCACGGCGAGACGACGCCCAGGGTTGGGGTCACGACGGGCGGGAACGGGGTCACGGGCGGCACGACGCTGGCGGCCGGCGTCGATGTCCAGATGGGAGCCAGCGTCGCGGTTGGCTCCTGCGTCTGCGTCGCATCGGGCACGATGGTGGCCGTGACGGTGGCGGTTGCCGTCAGGTCCGTCGTCGGCGTGGCCGTTGCCGTGCTGACCACGCTGCCCGTCGCGGTGGCCGTCGCCGTGGTCGCGTTGGGCGTCCGGGTGGCCGTGGGCGTGTTCGTCACGGTGGGGGTCAGCGTAATCGTCGGCGTCAGCGTCACCGTCGCCGTTGGCAGCACGATGCCGTTCTCGCCGAACGATTGCACACGGTTGGTGCCGGTGTCGGCCACGAAGACGATGCCCTGACTGTCCACGGCTACGCCGTGTGGCAGCGTGAACTGTCCGCTGCCGGTGCCAGCCGACCCGAGCGTGTACTTGAGCACGCCGTTCAGGTCGAACGCCTGGATGCGGTTGTTCCAGCGGTCCGCGACGTAGACGGTCCCATCAGTCCCGACGGCGATGCCAGTCGGCCGGTCGAACGCCCCGGCGACCGTCCCGAGGCCGCCCCAGCTCAGCAGGGGTGTGCCGTCGCTGGCGAACTTCTGCACGCGGTTGTCGTCGCGGTCGGCCACGAAGACCTCGCCGGTCGCCGCTACGCCGATACCCGTCGGCGCGACCAGCGTCCCGCCGCCGAAGGTGGCGCTCCAGGCCGCCACGAACGCGCCGTTGGCGTCGAAGACCTGGACGCGGTGGTTGTCGCGGTCCGCGACGTACACCCGGCCCTGGCTGTCCAGCGCGATGCCGTGCGGCCGGTTGAGCTGGCCGTTACCAGCGCCGGTGCCGCCCCACTGCGTCACATAGACGCCAGCAGCCGTCAGCTTCTGAACCCGATTGTTGTAGGTGTCCGCGACGTAGAGGTTGCCGGTGGCGTCGGCCGCGGCGGCAATCGGCACGTAGAACTGGCCGTTGCCGGTCCCGCGCGAGCCTATCGAGCGGATGAAGCCGCCATCACGGCGGTGGACCTGGATGCGGTCGTTGTAAGTATCGACCACGAACAGCGTCTCCGCGCCGTCCCAGGCGATCCCATGCGGCGACGAGAACTGGTTGTCGCCAGCGCCGAACACGCCCCACCAGGAGAGGAATCCAGGGGCGACCTCGGCGCTGGCCGGCAGGGCTGCTCCAGGCAGTCCCGCGACCAGCAAACCGAGTGCCACCACCAGTAAGAAGAACCGCGCCATCCCTGGCCACTACTCCCCACGTCGGCATTACGTCCTGCGCCGCCGTGTCAGTGGCGATCCCGCACGCTGGGTGCGTCGATCTCCACCCACAGCATGCGGCAGCGAGGGGCGCCGGGAAGAGAGCCGGACGTCCCAGAATGGGCCGCCAGAGGTACCGGCGTGATGTAGCCGAGCGGCTGAGCGCGGCGTTGGGGTTGGGAGACGCTGCCCCGTTGGCGGCGTCTCCCAACCCTGCTATCCTGCCACCGCATCCTGACGACGGCGCAGATGCCCGGAGCAGGCTTTGCGAAACACCTTCCCCGTCATCCCGACTGCGCTCGCACGCTCGCTCCGCTCGGGATGACGGTGTGGGCAGGTTCCGCGCTTCGGTCGGGACAACACAGGGCGATTGCATGATGGGCACGTCCTGAGACCTCGTCGGGGACTGAAGTCCCCGCCTACCATCGTGCTGTCGCTCTGCGACGCTGCTGTCTCACGCGACGATGGCTATGCTGGTCCTCCGTTGCGTAGCGACTGCATAACTGTAGGCGGGGACTTCAGTCCCCGACCGCCCGATGCGTGGTGCTATGGGAGCACGAGCGAACATGCAATCGCCCTGCGGGACAACTCCGAGTATCGCTCGTTTCTCGTTCCGGCCGGGATACCATTGCGCTGATTCAGCGTGGCGCCGTGCCAGCTGCCAGCCAACAGAAGGAGCCAGACCGTGCTGCCCGAGCTTGTCGTGTCCGACTTCGCCGGCACCGCCATGAAGGAAGAAGGCGCGGTCCTGGTGGCCTATCGCCTGGCCCTGCGCGAGTTCGACATCCCGTTCACCGAGGAAGACCTGGCAGCCCGGCGTGGGGCCAGCAAGCGGGCCGTGTTCCAGGAGCTGGCGGGCCGCGTCCGCTCGGCCGACGAGGCGAAGGCCATCGCGCCGAAGGCCCTGGCGGTCTTCGAGAACAGCCTGCGCCAGGAGTACGAGACCGGTCCCGTCCGCGAGGTCGAAGGCGCGAGTGCGGCGGTGGCTGCGCTCAAAGCGGCCGGGGTCAAGGTCGCGCTGACCAGCGGCTTCGACCGCGGGCTGGTCGATCTGCTGGTACGGCGGCTCGGCTGGGAGAGCCTGTTCGACCGGGTGCTCGCCAGCGACGACACGCCGGCCGGCCGCCCTGCGCCGTACCTGATCTACCGCGCCATGACCGACCTCAACGTGTTCGACGTGGGCCGCGTGGCCGTGGTCGGCGATACGCCGCTCGACCTGCAGGCGGCATCGAACGCCCGCGCGGGCTGGATCGTCGGCGTGCTGAGCGGCGCACACGGCCTGGAGACGCTCGGCGCAACGCCGCACACGCATCTGCTGCCGTCCATCGCGCACCTGCCCGGGCTGCTCGGCATCCGCTGACGGGCGGCAGGCGTCTGGTATACTTCGGCGTTGGCCGCGCGATGTGGCCCGCTTGCGTCTGGTCTGGCCCTGCGCCGTTCGGCCGCTACCATGCTGTCGCTGGTGGGGCGGCGGCCCGCCTGTACCGTGACCCACGGGCTCCGCGACAGGGCCAAACTTCGGCCTGCCTCTCCCCCCAACGACCTCTCGACCTCTCAATTTCGCGCGCGTGAACGATGCTGTCGCGCGCCCGGCGCACGCTCGGCTGGCAGCGCCGGTCCGCGGTCTGCGCCCTGCTGCTCAGGCCAGACGAAAGCCACAGGGAGCGACACCCATGCTGCGCGTGCACGAGATACGAAAAGCGTTTGGCGGACACCAGGTGCTCGACGGCGTCACGTTCGAGATCGGCTCAAAGGACAAGGTCGCGCTGGTCGGCGTGAACGGAGCGGGCAAGACCACCCTGCTCAAGATCATCGCCGGTGTCCTGCCACTGGACGAAGGTTTCGTCAGGGTCGCGGCTGGCACGGAGATCGGCTACCTCCCGCAGGACGCTGGCATCCGCAGCGGCAGGTCGCTCTGGGATGAGATGCTGACCTCCTTCCCGGAGCTGATCGAGATCCAGCAGGAGCTGGCCCAGGTCGAGGCCCGGATGGCCACCGACTACGAGGACATGGACAAGCTCGACGCGCTGGTGCAGCGCCAGGGCGAACTGATCGAGCGCTTCGATCAGCTCGGCGGCTACCGTGTCGAGGCCGACATGTCCAAGGTGCTGGCCGGCCTCCAGTTCGCCCAGGGCGACCGTGACAAGGCCTGCGAGGCGTTCTCCGGCGGCTGGCAGATGCGTATCGCGCTGGCCAAGATGCTGGTCCGCAAGCCGGGCCTGCTCCTCCTCGACGAGCCGACCAACCACCTCGATCTCAAGGCGACGGAGTGGCTGGAGGACTACCTCCACGAGTACCCGGGCATGGTCGTCGTCGTCTCGCACGACCGCTACTTCATGGACCGCGTCGTCAGCCGCACGGTCGAGGTCGAGGACGGCAAGGCGGTCGACTACCGTGGCAACTACAGCTACTTCCTGAAGGAGCGCGAGCGGAAGCGCAAGGACGCCATCGCGGCCTACGACCGCCAGCAGAAATACATCAAGAAGCAGATGCAGTTCATCAACGCCTTCCGCGCCAATGCCGCCCGCGCCGCTGTGGTCAAGAGTCGCGAGCGCGCCCTGGCGAAGCTCGACCGGCTGGAGCCGCCGCGTGCCGCCGACCCGAAGATCACCGTCCGGTTCGCGGCCGGCCGGCCCGGCCCCGAGCGCATCCTGACCATCGAAGACCTCTTCAAGGGCTACGACGGCCGGGTCATCATCGACGGGCTCTCGCTGGACGTGAACCGAGGCGACCGGATCGCGCTGGTCGGGCCGAACGGCGTCGGCAAGTCGACGTTCCTGCGGACGCTGGCCGGCATCGAGAAGCCAGACTCCGGCACGATCCAGTACGGCCAGAACGTGACGGTCGGCTACTACGCGCAGGATCAGTCTCAGACCCTTGACGAGAGCATCAGCGTCCGCGACGAGGTGCTGCGGCACGCGCCGAGCGGCTGGGGCGAGGAGCAAGTGCGGGCGCTCCTGGCGCGCTTCCTCTTCAAGCAGGACGACGTCAACAAGGTCATCGGCACGCTCTCGGGCGGCGAGAAGAGCCGTCTGAGCATCGCCAAGCTGATCCTCCAGCCGCGCCAGCTCCTGCTGCTGGACGAGCCGACGAACCACCTGGACGTCCCCTCCAAGGACGAGCTGGAGAGCGCGCTCGACAACTACCCGGGCGCGGTGATCTTCGCCTCGCACGACCGCTTCCTGCTCGACCGCGTCGCGACGAAGGTGGCGGTGCTCAAAGATGGCAAGCTCGAGGTCTTCCTGGGCGGCTGGAGCCGCTACCGCGAGGTCATGGCCGAACGTGAGGAAGAGGGCGCGGCGGCGTAGGCAGAACACGCTCATCTATAGCCAGACACGAACATAGCCAGACACGAACGCGCCCCGTGTTGCCACGGGGCGCGTTCTCAATCTGCGGCAGCGAGCGACGAATCCTACTTCGGGAACCGCTCGAAGTACGCCTTGATCGCCTCGAAGTAGCCGCGCGCCACGCCGTCCAGCACCTTGTCCTGCCGCAACGCCTTCGCGTCCTCGCTGCTGGTCACGAACAGCGCCTCCCCGATGATGCCCGGCATCTCGCTGGGACGGCGGATCGTCGGGCTTTCGGGGCCGAGCAGGTAGTAGTGGCTCCCCTGTCCCAGGATCTTGCTGTCGTTCGTCGCGCCACGGTCGAGCGTGTCGTACCCCGCGCCGCGAATGTTCCGCAGCAGGCTGGCTTGCACCAGCTCGGCCAGCACGACGTTCCGGCCCGAGAAGGTGCGCCCCTCCGAGTAGAACGTCTGGGTGCCGCGCTTCGTCGGATCGTCGATGCCGTTGAAGTGGACCGAGATCAGCAGGTCGGCCTTCACGCTGTTGGCGGCATCGACGCGTGCCTGCAGATCGTCGGTCAGGTTGACCTTGCCGTCGTTGTTGAGGTCGCGGACGCCGTTGACCTGTGCGTCCACCGTGCGGCTGGTGACCACCCCGAACCCGGCCCCCGTCAGGAGCTGAGCGAGGCGGGTCGCCACCTTCAGGTTCAGTTGCTTCTCGATCAGCGTGGCGCCGTCGTCAAAGGTGAAGGACGCGCCGATCTCCTTGCCGCCGTGGCCGGCATCGACAAAGATCGTCGGCTTCCCGCCGGCGGGCGGCGAGTTCGAGGGCTGCGGCGAGACGGGCGGCGGCGTCGGGGCGGCGGGGGCAGCCGGCCCCGGAGTGACGGTCGGGCCGGGCGTCGGGACGGGCGGCTGGCTGCCGACCGGCCCGAGGGTGATGCTGCTCGGCTGGCCGACCGGCAGCCCCTGGCGGCCGTCGCTGAGCGCCGAGACATCCCCGATGAACGAGTCGGTCAGGTCGGAGGCCGGCAGCTCGCCCGGACGGCGCACCCAGCCGGCCTTCAACGGATCGACCTGCCCGTAGAGCGGGTTCATGACGGCCTGGGCCGCGAGATCGGGCGGCAGGTTCCGCAACGTCAGCAGCGACTTCACGTAGTCGGCCAGCAGCAGGCCCTGGGTGCACTTGCAGCCGGCGTCGTAGTGCATGATGCCGCGCTGAAACCGCTGGTAGACGAAGTTGGCGTTGGTCGGGTCAGCGGTCGGCTTCGAGGTCGGCAGCCCCCAGATCTCCAGATTGAAGCCCTGGAGCAGCCCCGGGTTCACCCCACCGTTCGGGAAGGCGTCATCGGCGCGCACGGAGCCGATGAACGTCTGGTAGAAGTTGACCTTCTGGCCCTGCCACTCGTCGGGGGCGTTGTCGCGGACGAACTGCAGCGCGCGCTCGTGGTAGCCGGCCTCCCCGACCTTCGGCTGCTTCCCGATCACGGACGGGTCAGCGGCCGGGAACTGCGAGCCGTTGATGGCGGTGTACGGCAGGATGTCGTCCAGCACGTTCAGGATGCCGACGCTGCCCGTGGGCTGCAATTGCAGCACGGCGCGCTGGAAGATCTGGATGCGGAACCCCTGCAATGTGAACGGGTTGGAGACGGGGTAGCCGAACGTCCGGACGCCGCCGCGCGCCTTGAAGTACGACCACAACTTGTCGTCGCCGATGCGGTAGCCGGTCTGCGAGAACATCCGGGCGTCGGACTGCTGGCTGTCGGTCGGCTGCGGGTCGGCGATCTGCGCGAAAGTCGGCCGCACGGGCAGACCAGAGACGACGACGGCCAGCAGCAGGGCGCAGCGAACCAGGAACCTCAGGGGACGGAGCACGCTTCGACCTCAGGGGTGCGCCTGGCAGCCGTGACCGAGTACTGGGCCTGAACGACGCCGGCGGGCATCAAGATCGCGACAGCCCCTTCCGCGAGCGGTCGGCCTGCCGCGTCCGCCTATGTCAACGGGCGCCCACCGCCCCGGGTTCCGTTCAAGGCCGCGATTCCGGGCAATCCTGACGCCGCCCTCACACCGCACTGACGCCGAGGGCCTCGCAGGGGCTACAGTTTCGGGGTCAAACAGGTACACGTCTTCGCACCTCAAGCGCGCACGTACGGAGCCGACATGAAGCAGAACGTCGTCAAGCAGAAGATCCGCCGGGGCGAGCCGACGATCGGCACCTGGCTGAGCCTGTCGAGTGTGATCGCCGCCGAGCGCATGGCCGTGGCCGGCTTCGACTGGCTGACCGTCGACCTGGAGCACGCGCCGACCAACTGGGAGACGGCGATGGCGATGTGCGCCGTCATCGGGGCGCAGGGCTGCGCCCCATGGGTCCGCATCCCCAGCGCCACCGACGAGAACATCAAGCGCGCGCTCGACCTGGGCGCGATGGGCATCGTCGCGCCGATGATCACCACGCCCGAGCAGGCTGCCGCCGTGGTCCGCTCCTGCAAGTACCCGCCCGATGGCATCCGCAGCTTCGCCGGCGGCCGCAACGACGCCGCCTGGGGGACGGACTCGCCCACCTACTTCAAGCGGGCCAACGACGAGATCTTCGTCTGCATCCAGATCGAGACGGAAGAGTCCTGCAACAACGCCGAGGCGATCCTGGCGGTGCCGGGCGTGGACTGTGCGTTCGTCGGGCCGCAGGACCTGACCGGCATCATGGGGCTGGCCCCGCAGCTCGACAGCCCGGATCCGCGCTTCGCCGCCAATGTCGAGAAGGTCATCGCCGCCGCCAAGAAGAACGGCATCGGCTCGGGCCTGATGGTCGGCTCGGTCAAGACGGCCCGCGAGTGGCATGAGAAGGGCGCGTCGATGATCTCGTTGGCCGCCGAGGCCCGCATCCTGACGCTGGCCGCTACCAACGCCGTCAAGGAGATCATGGCCGGGCGGTAAGGCTCATCGGCGGGGCCGGACAGCGCGTCCGGCCCCGCGCAGCCTGACCGCGCGGCCGTCCGTGCCCATGATCGAAGTCTGCGCCGTCTGCGGTGAGGAGGTCGAGGAGGCGGGCGTCGGCCTCGGCTCGATGCTCTTTCACCGATCCTGCCACCCGTGTTGCCGCTTCTGCGAACGACCGTACATCGTGCAGGAAGCCGGCTGGGACTTTCGGGGCGGCGTCCGCTGGCTGGACGCCTGGGGGTACGTCACGCTGCTGGAGAGCGCGGCCTGCCCGACCTGCACCGACGACGCCGAGCGCCGCGACTACGGCATGGGCTGGTAGCGCGGGTCCGAGGTCTTCCGGTCTTGTCGACGACGACAGCCACCCGACTTCGAGGAGGAGCGACCATGTCAGACACGCGCGTTGGTCTCATCGGGCTCGGCTCGATGGGGCGAGGCATCGGGAAGAACCTGCTCAAGCACGGGTTCCCGCTGACCGTCCACGACGCCAACCTTGCCGCCGTCGAGACGCTCCAGGTGCTGGGCGCGGAGGGCGTCGAGACGCCGAAAGCCGTCGCCGAGCGCTCCGACATCATCGTGACGGTGCTGCCGAACGGCCCTGATGTCGAGTCCGTCGCGTTCGGTGCGAACGGCATCGTGGAAGGCGCAAGGCCCGGCGCCATCGTCATGGATTGCAGCACCATCGACCCGCCGGCCTCGATGGCCCTGCACGCAGCCCTGGCCGAGCGCGGCCTCAAGATGGTGGACGCCGCCATGGGGCGGGGATCGCAGCAGGCCGACGAAGGCACACTGCTCTACATGGTTGGCGCGGACGACGACGACTTTGAGACGGTTCGACCGCTCCTCGAAGCAACGGGTGCGGATGTCTTCCATGTCGGGCCGCCCGGACACGGCATCACCCTGAAGATCGTCCACAACCTGCTCTCGCTGACGATGCTCGCCGCCAGTTGCGAGGCGATGATCCTGGCCGCCAAGGCCGGCCTGAACGTCCACAAGACGCTCGAAGTGCTCCAGGCCAGCACCACGGGCCACGGCCACCTGCGCTTCAGCATCCCGCAGCAGGCGATGACCGGCGACTACACCCCCGGCTTCCGCACGGTGCTCGGGCAGAAGGACCTGCGTCTCGGGCGCAACCTGGCGACGGCGCTCGGGGTGCCGCTCCAGACGCTCGGGCTGTCAGCCGAGCTGTTCACGGCGACCGTGGGCAAGGGGCGCGGCGACTGGGCCAGCCCGGCCATCATCACGGTGCTCGAGGACATCGTGGGGCTGAAGCTGGCCGACGTCGCGAAGGAGCAGGCGGAGAAGTAGTCCCAACCGGGCGCTCAGGCGTCGATGCCGAGCGCCCGGATCAGCACCAGCGTCGTCGCGAGCAGCACGCCGAGCGACAGGATCACCGCCACGGCCACCCTCGGGCCGACCGTTCGGATGGCCGCCAGCCGGACGCCGAGGCCCAGGCCCGCCATCGCCAGGATCGTCAGCCACGCGCCGACCGTCCTGGCCGGCTGCGCCACAACATCCGGCAACACGCCCGCCACCCGCAGGATGGCCAGCACGGCGAACCCGATGACGAACCAGGGCAGGAACGTGCTCAGGCGCAGCTTCGCGCCGCCCGACCGCGAGCCAAGCGCACTGACGATCAGGCCGACCGCCATCACGATGGGGCCGAGCATCAGCACCCGGCCCAGCTTGACGGTGGTGGCGATCTCGGCGCTGATCGGGCTGATCGGCAGCGCCGCCGCCAGCACCTGCGGCACCGCGTAGACGCCCATCCCCGCCACGACCCCGAACTGGTAGTACGACAGGCTCATCAGCGGGATCAGGATCGGCAGCGAGAGGACCAGGGTCACGCCCAGCACAGCCGTCAGCGCGATGGCCGCTGCCACCTCGCTCTTCTCGGCGCGGATGACCGGCGCCATGGCGGCGATGGCCGAGTTGCCGCAGATCGCGTTGCCCGTCGCCACCAGCAGGGCGAGACGCGGCCCCAGCCCGAGCAGCCGGCCGATCCCGAACCCGACCAGCAGCACCAGCAGCACGCCCGAGACGATCAGCGTCGCCAGGCGCGGCCCGGTCGAGGCGATGACCGCCGCGTTGACGCCAGCCCCCAGCAGGACAACGGCGAACTCCAGCACCTGCTTGCCCGCGTAAGCCGCCCCGGCCTCGAATGTCTTCGAGACGAGCCCGCTGTTGCCGACGGCGACGCCCAGCAGCAATGCCAGCACCAGCCCTTCGATCCAGGCGCGGCCGAGCAGCAGCTCCTCGCCGGCCGCGATGGCCTGCGCCAACAATGAGAGTCCGACGACGAGCGCCAGCCCCGGCGCAAGCTGCCGCACGCGGCGGACGAAGGCCGGCCACGTTCCGGTGGCTGCCGCCGCCGAGCTGCCAGCGGTCAGCGGTTCTGTACGGGTCGCCACGCGACGCCCTCCCCCACAAGTGCCGCGTCAGGGCGGCCCCTGGCATTGTCGGGAGCCTGAACGGACGTTGCAAGGGACAGGCATCCCAGGATCGATAGGTCGGATGTCCGTTCAGTCCGCTGGCGGTGGTAACTGACACTCCTCATCGTCTGAAGAGACCGCGCGCGCATGGCATACTTGTACGGTTGTGATGAGACGCTCCCCGGCACTGACGCCGGGGCCGTCCCAGAACGGGGAGGTGCCACGATGGCAGTCGACGTACGTTCGGCCGCGGCAGAGCAGCTGTACATCAACGGTGAGTGGATCGAGGCGACAGGCGGCGCGACCTTCGCCGTCAAGAACCCGGCGACGGGCGAGGTCGTTGCACGGGCCGCCGATGCGACCGTCGAGCAGGCCACCCAGGCCATCGAGGCCGCCGACCGCGCGTTCAAGTCCTGGTCGAAGACGCCGGCCGAGCAGCGCGCCGAGATCCTGAGTCGCGCGTACCAGATCATGATCCAGCCAGACCGGCTGGAGCACCTGGCGCAGACGCTCACCAAGGAGAACGGCAAGCCGCTGGCCGAGGCACGCGGCGAGCTGCGGCAGGCCGCCAGCTTTATCCAGTGGAGCGCCGAAGAGGCCAAGCGCGTGTACGGTCGGACCGTCCCCGCCAGCGCCGAGAGCAAGCGGATCATGGTGCTGCGGCAGCCGGTCGGCGTCGTCGCGGCGATCACGCCCTGGAACTTCCCGGGCAGCATGATCACCCGCAAGGTCACCCCGGCCCTCGCAGCAGGCTGCACCGTGGTGCTGCGGCCGGCCAGCCAGACGCCGTTCACGGCCATCGAGATCTTCAAAGTCTTCGCGGAGGCCGGCCTGCCGGCGGGCGTCGCGAACCTGATCACCAGCAAGAAGTCGGCTGACATCGGGCGGCTGTTCGTCGAGCATCCGCTGGTGCGGAAGATCACGTTCACCGGCTCGACGGAGGTCGGCAAGATGCTGGCGTCCGCAGCGACCGCCCACGTCAAGCGGACCTCGATGGAGCTGGGCGGCCACGCGCCGTTCCTGGTCTTCGCGGACGCCGACCTCGACGCGGCAGCGCAGGCGGTGATCGCCTCGAAGTTCCGCAACGCCGGCCAGACCTGCATCTGCGCCAACCGACTGTATGTCGAGCGGTCGATTGCCGACACGTTCGGCGACAAGGTCGCGAAGCTGACTGCCGCGCTGAAGGTCGGGAACGGCCTGTCTGACGGCACCCAGATCGGCCCGCTGATCGACGAGG
Source organism: Chloroflexota bacterium (assembly GCA_020850535.1). Classification (NCBI taxonomy): domain Bacteria; kingdom Bacillati; phylum Chloroflexota; species Chloroflexota bacterium. The sequence continues at coordinate 13,372 of JADZEM010000218.1, read as the reverse complement.
CCGCGCGTGAGAAGGTCGAGGATCAGCTGCAGGACGCGCTCGCGAAGGGCGCCAGGCTGCTGGTGGGTGGCAAGCGGCTGACCGAGGGCGAGTTGAACGACGGCTTCTTCTACGCGCCGACGGTCGTCTCGCAGGCGACTGACGAGATGAAGGTGGTCACCGAGGAGACGTTCGGGCCGCTGCTGCCGATCATCGCCTTTGACACCGAGGACGAGGCGATTGAGAAGGCGAACGAGACCCCATACGGTCTGGCCGCCTACTACTTCACGCGCGATCTCGGGCGGATGTTCCGCGTGGCCGAGGGGCTGGACTACGGCATCGTCGGCTGCAACGATCCGCTGCCCACCGGCGCGCAGTTGCCGTTCGGCGGCATGAAGGAGAGCGGCCTCGGGCGCGAGAACGGCGTCGAGGGCATCGAGGCGTTCCTCGAGACGAAGACGGTCTCCATCGGCGGGATCTAGTCCACGGCGGGACAGAGCCCTCGCCCCCGGCTTCGGTCGGGGGCGAGGGCCACTTGCCCTGCGCCAGAGGTGAAGACTGTCCGCGATGCGCGTCGTGATGATCTCCAAGGCCCTCGTCGTCGCGGCGTACCAGCGCAAGCTCGAAGAGATCGCGCGGCATCCCGATGTTGACCTGACCGTCGTCGTGCCGCGCACCTGGGACGGACATCCGTATCAGGCAGGGTTCACCGAGGGGTACCGGACGCTCGTCCAGCCGATCCGCTTCGACGGCAACTTTCACCTCTTCCACTTCCCGGCGCTCGGGCGGATCCTCGCCGAGATCCGGCCGGACGTCGTCCACGTGGACGAGGAGCCGTACAACCTCGCCACCGTCCTGGCGATCCGGTCGGCCCTGAAGGTCGGCGCTCGCCCGCTCTTCTTCACCTGGCAGAACCTGCTCCGGCGCTACCCGCCGCCGTTCTCCTGGTTCGAGCAGTACACCTACGGGCGGTGCCCGGTGGCCATCGTCGGGAACCAGGAGGCTGGCGACGTGCTCCGGCAGAAGGGCTACCGGGGCGAGACGCCGGCGATCCCGCAGTTCGGGGTCGATCCTGAGCTGTTCACGCCGTCGAACGACGGCCGACGCGACGAGCAGCCGTTCACCATCGGGTACGTCGGGCGGCTGACGCCGGAGAAGGGCATCGACGTGCTGCTGCGAGCCGTCAGCGGCCTGGACGCCGACTGGCGACTACGGCTGGTCGGCGGCGGCCCCCTGCGAGACGCCATCCCTGCCCGCGCCGCTGAGCTTGGCATCGGAGCGCGGGTGTCGGTGGAGCCGGGCGTCCCCTCGACGGAGGTGCCGGCGCTCATGCGGCAGCTCGACGTGCTGGCGCTGCCGTCGCTGACGATGCCGAACTGGAAGGAGCAGTTCGGGCGGGTGCTGATCGAGGCGATGGCCTGCGAGAGGCCGGTCGTCGGCTCGGACAGCGGCGAGATCCCGAACGTCGTGGGCGACGGCGGGCTGACCGCCCCCGAAGGCGACGCTGACGCCCTGCGCGCGGCGCTGGCCCGACTCCAGACGGACGTGGCCCTGCGCGCCGAGCTTGGGCGGCGAGGGCGGGCGCGGGTGCTCGAGCGGTTCACCCACCAGCGCATCGCCAGCGAGACGGTCGCGGTCTATCGCAGTCTCGCGCACCGCTGACCGCCACGCCTCCAGAGTGGTCCCACAAAATACATCCTGACTGGTACTTTTCACGGGACCGCCTTGCACCGTATCCTCGGGCAACACTCCTGCGCCGAGGTGTCCGCAGATGACCGTCTCCGATCGCACCCGCATTCGCACCCATCCCGAGCGCGCCGTGCCCGACGAGGCCGAGGAGATCCTCGAAAAGTCGCTGGTGGCCCACGTCGGGTTCATCGCCGATGGCCTGCCGGTCGTCATCCCGATGCTCTACCACTACGAAAACAACACGGTCTACGTCCACGGTCAGCGCGGCGGGCGCCTGCCCCGCACGCTGCGGGCCGGCGAGACGGTCTGCGTCGAGGTGACGATCCTCGACGGGCTGATCGCCTCCCGGCACGCGCTCTACCACTCGGCGAACTACCGCAGCGCCGTTGGCTTCGGGAAGGCCCGCGAGGTCACGGACCGCGACGAGAAGGAAGCCGTGCTGGAGCGGATGACCCGCCGCTACTTCCCGGGCCGGATCGTGGGCGAGCACTACAGCCCGCCGACGGATGGCGACCTGAAGATCACGGCGCTGATGGCCATCGACCTGGATGAGTTGAACGGTAAGAAGCGCTCAGGCCCGCCGGCCGGCCCCGACGACGCCGACGACAGCCCGGATGCGTTCGGGACGCGGGGCATCGTGCCGGTCTCGCCAACGGGCGAGGTCGGGACCATCGAGTAGATCTGCCGTCAGGGCAGGTAGGCCAGCAGGCGGGCCGGGTTCTCGACGCGCAGCGTGCGTAGCTGGGCGTCCGTGAAGCCGGCCCGCCGCATCCACGGCTCGACGTGCCGGCTGATGTGCCCGTAGCCCCAGCCACCGTACTGGAGCGTCTGGGTCTTGGTGCAGACGTCCTGGGCGATGAGCACCCGCTCCAGGTGGCCCCGCTCGATCAGGCCAGCCGCCAGCCGGATGCGCTCCTCATCGCGCGGGTAGCGGGTCGCCTGGGTGTCGTTGTAGAGTTCCAGGCCGAACGTATCCAGCTCCGCGTACGCTCCCCGCTCAACCACCCGCAGGGCCGTGTCGAGATCGGGGTTGATGTCGAGGTGGCAGATCACTGTCCTGGTCGGGTCGCCGCCGCCGCGCTCGATGGCGTCCAGCGACATCAGCCCGAGCCGGTTGGGCCGCCAGTTCCAGATGTGCACGGAGATCGGCGCGCCGGTCTCGGCCTGGGCGCGCCCTGCCGCCTCGAGCACCTTCTCCTCGTCCGGCGACATCGCGTCGTCGATCTGCTTCGGGCCGTCGAGGAAGCTGCCGTACATCGGCTGCCCGACGCCCAGCTCGCCGATCCAGCCGGCCCGGATGCCGGTGTCGCCGACGCCGATCGTCAGCTCCCGCGCGAAGCGGGCGGCGAGCTGCGCCACCGACGACTCGCGCACGTAGTCCGGGTGGGAGGACGCCAGGTACGCCCCGCACGGCGCAACGACGTGCACCCCGCTGGCCTCGGAGATGCGGCGCAGCGCCTCGACGTCCCGCCCGATGCCCTCCTGAGAGCAGTCCACGACGGTCCCGCCGCCGGCCTGCTTGAAGTCACGCAGGCCGTCGGCCGCCATCAGCTCGTCGTCCAGCACCAGGTTGTCGCGGATCAGTCCCATGTTCCGCCGCGCGATCCCCAGATGGCCCATCGTGAGGGGCGCTTCGGCCACCGCCCGGCGGGCGGGATCGCCGGGCGGGGCCGCCCAGCGGTAGGTCAGGTCGATCAGCAAGTGCTCGTGCGGCGACACGACGCCAAGCTCGGCAGCATCCACCGGTCCAAGTACGGTCATCGCACGCATCGACGCGCCCTCCATGAAGCCAGACGGAGGGTATCGTAGCCGGTCGGCCAACAGCCCGCGGCGCGGACCCAGTAGGTCACGCACGGTGATCGCACATTCGCTGGTGGTCCCATGACGGCCTGGATGACCCCTCACGCCCCGACCCGCTGCGCGGCGCAACTATCGGCTGCGCCGACATCATCTCCCGCAGGCGGGAGCGGGGGAGTCCACACCGATGTGCGCCGCGCAGCGGGTCGGCAGGTGAGGGGTTCAATCGAATGACGCCAGACGTGACACTAGCCCGTACCGAGGGTCTCGCGGACCAGCGCCAGCACCTCGCCGTACGGTGCACGCTCCAACACGCCCCAGGCCCGATGCCGGCGATACGGACGCGAACGGGTCGTGGTCACCTGACAGAGCGCCCGGGCGATCGCCACGTCGTCTGGGCCGATGTCGGCGGCCAGGTTGCGGATCAGCCGGGCGTCGAACCCGGCCCGCCAGTCCGGGCGCGCGAACTGCGCCTCCGTCAGCGGCGGCGCGCCCGAGCAGAGGTCGCAGTTGCCGCAGGCGCTGGTGTCGGCGTCGCCCAGGTACGCGACGGCGTGCCCCTGACGGCAGGTGGTCGCCAGGGCGTAGCCGCGAACGTTCGCCAGTCGCCGCCGCTCGCCGTCGAGCGCATCGCGGACGGACTCCAGCAGCGCCGGCGTGTCGGTCTGCCGGTCCGGCCGGCGCAGCACGTGAAAGCGGTGCACCACGCCCGATGCCCGCAGCTCCGCGCCGCCATCCTCCTCGGCCCGCCGCACCACCGAGAGCGCCGAGGCCAGCGGCACGTCGATGGCGCGCGCAGCCTCGCGCAGATGGAGGGTCTGCCAGACGCGCCCGACCTTCGCCTGCCCGACCAGCTGCCGCCACAGGTCGCCGTCGCGCTCGCCGAGCGCCGCCGCCACCGGCTCGGGGTCGTGGTGGAGCGGCAGCTGATAGGTGTCGTAGCCGGGCGTCAGCGCCCGCACGATGCCGCGCAGCTCCAGACGCGCAAAGAGCGTGCGGACCGCCACGGCGTCCATGTCGAACTGATCGCCCACGGTGTACGGATTGAACGCGACGACCTCTGCCGACTCTTTCGAGGTGAACGCCGCGTTGAGCGCGCCGCGCACGTGATCCTCGGTCGGGGCCTTGGCCTCCACGAAATTCGCCAGCGCCGGCAGGTCGCCGTCGTCGTAGAGGAGCACGCCAAGCGCGGGCAGCCCGTCACGCCCGGCCCGACCGACCTCCTGGACGTAGCCCTCCAGGCTGCGCGGCGCGTGGGCGTGGATCACCCGCCGAACGTTCGGCTTGTCGACCCCCATCCCGAAGGCGATGGTCGCCACGACGCAGGCGATCTCGTCGCGCAGGAAGGCGTCCTGGGTCTCGGCGCGAACGTCCGGCTCCAGGCCGGCGTGGTATGGGCGGGCCGAGACGCCGGCCCCGTCCAGCAGGGCCGCCAATCGCTCGGTGTCGGCCTGGCGGAGCGCGTAGACGATGGTCGGCGCAGTTGGATCGTCACGGACGATCTCCAGCAGCCGACGCTCGCGGTGGGCCGGCGCCTCGACGTGCAATGAGAGGTTCGGGCGGCGCGACCCGGTGTGCACGAGGCCGTCGTCGGGCACGCCGAGGGTGGCGCAGATGTCGGCCTGGACGGTCGGCGGGGCGGTCGCCGTCAGGGCCAGGACCGGCGGATTGCCGAGATCCTCGCGCAGCAGCGGCAGGCGGAGATAGTCTGGCCGGAAGTCGTGGCCCCACGCACTGATGCAGTGGGCCTCGTCCACGGCCAGCAGCGGCACCCGAATCCGCGAGAGCGCCCCCAGGAAGCGCTCGTTGGCCAGCCGCTCGGGAGCGACGTACAACAGGTCGAGCTGCCCACGGGCCAGCAGGCGCAGCACGTCGCGGGCCTCGTCGAGGTCCAGCGTGGAGTCGAGGCGGGCGACCCGCAGCGTCTCGCGGGCCTTCTCCACCTGATCGCGCATCAGGGAGATCAGCGGGGAGACGACCAGCACCGTGCCGTCGAGCAGGGCCGAGGCGGCCTGATAGGTGAGGCTCTTGCCGGAGCCGGTCGGCATCACCCCGAGCGACGACGCCCCCGACACCGACCGCTCGATCAGGGCAAGCTGCGGCGGACGCGGCAGGAGGCCGAAGCGCGCGTGGACCTCGTCGGCCAGCAAGGCTCTGTCGATCATCCGTTCTCCCCGGTGGCGTGGGGCGATTGTAACGCGGCGCACGGCCAGCAATATTGACAATATTCATTGTCAATTCATAGACTTCCGGCATGCGATCTGTTGAGGTCATCGAGCGGCCGGAGGCCGCCGCTGCCGCGCTCGACCCGATCCGCGCCCGCCTGCTGGCCGAGCTGTCCGAGCCGGCGTCGGCGTCGGCGCTCGCGGAGCGCATCGGGATGCCGCGCCAGAAGGTCAACTACCACCTGCACACGCTGGAGGCGCACGGGCTGGTGCGGTTCGTGGAGGAGCGGCCCCGTCGTGGCCTCAAAGAGCGAGTGCTCGTCGCCACGGCCGGCTCGTACGTCGTGTCGCCGGGGGCGCTCGGCGCAGCGTCTGTCGATCCATCCCGCACCCGTGACCGGCTCTCGGCCGACTACGCCATCGCCCTGGCGGCGCGGGTGATCCGCGAGCTGGGCCTGCTGGCGCGCCGGGCGGCTCAGGCCCGACTTCGGCTGCCGGTGCTGGCGCTCGACGCCGAGATCCGCTTTCGCTCGCCGGCCGAGCGCGCGCAGTTCGCCGCCGAGCTGACCGACGCCGTGACCCGGCTGGCGGCTCGCTACCACGACGGCGCCGCCCCGGATGGCCGCGCCTATCGCCTGATGCTGGCGGCGCACCCGATCCCCGCGCCAGACCAGCCAGAGCCAGATTCCGAGGAGTCACCGTGACCGATTCGCACGCCGACGCGTCTGCGCCGCGCCACCACCAGTTCGAGGTGTCCACGGAGATCCACGCCACGCCAGAGGCCATCTGGCAGGCGATTGCCACGGGCCCCGGCGTCACGCTCTGGTTCACGCGCATGGAGATCGAGGAGTTCGTGGGCGGCAAGGTCGTCGCGGACCCCAACCAGCCGGTCGCCGCGCGGGTGACCGTCTGGGAGCCGCCGCACCGGTTCTCCTACGCCTTCCCCGAGAGCGCCGGGCCGCACGCCTGGGAGTTCAGCATCGAGCCGGACGAGGGGGAGACCTGCACGCTGCGGCTGGTGGACAGCTGGTTCACGGCTGCCGAGAAGGAAGACGACTTCAGCGCCGAGGTCCCGACCGGCCCCGAAGGTTGGCAGTGGGCCTTCGAGTTCCTGGCGCACAACGTCCGGTACTTCCCGGGGCAGCGCGGCGCGTCCGTCCAGGTCATGTGGCCGGTGGCCGGGACGTTCGCGGAGTCCTGGCGGGCGTTTCGGGAGGCGCTGGCCCTGCCGCCGCTCCACCTCGATACCGAGATCGACATCGACCGCCCGGATGCCCCCAGGCTGCACGGTCGCGCGGTCGGCGTGGACGAGCGGATCCTGACCGCCCTGATCGACACGCCGATGCCCGGCATCGCCTGGCTCGCGACGGGCGGCGGGTCCGAGGCGCAGTCGTTCATGATGGTCCACATCAACGTCTACGGCCCTGGCTGCGACGACGTCGCTGCCCGCGAGCAGGCGGTCTGGCAGGGCTGGCTGGCCCAGACGTTCCCGCGGCCGGCCGCCGAGTCAACCGATCACGGCTCAGTCTGAGCAGGCCCCACCATCCACCATCCACGGTCCACGATCCACGATCCACGACAGGGCGATTGCATGATGGCCTCGTCGTGCCGCCGCGTCGGGGCTTGAAAGCCCCGCCTACCATCCTGCAGTCGCTTCGCGACGCCCCGGTCTCACCGGACGACGCTGTTCGCGGCGTCCGTCTCCCGGCGCCCGTCGCGCAGCGACCGAATGCCTGTAGGCGGGGGTTGAAACCCCCGCCTGCGCGTTGCATGGCGTTGCGGGAACATCAACGAACGTGCAGTCGCCCCACGACCCACCGCCCACAGCCCCGTGTACGTGCCAGCTACACTTCTCCCGGAGCGCCGCCTCGTTCGGCGCGTCGGGAGGGGTCATGCGCGCCGTCATGTTCCAGGGGACTGGCCGACTCGAAGTAGCCGAGCGTCCGTCGCAGCCGCTCGCAGCAGACGAGGTCCGCCTGAGGGTCGAGCGCTCGGGCATCTGCGGCTCGGACATCGCCACCTGGAAGGGCGAGTGGCCGTCGCCGGTGGTGCCCTCGATCAAGGGCCACGAGGTCTGCGCCTCGGTGATCGAGGCTGGCCCGGCCGTCGAGGGCCTGACGCCGGGCCAGCTTGTGGCGGTCCGGCCCATCCGGGGCTGCGGCGGCTGTCGCCACTGCCTCCAGGGTCGATACAGCCGCTGCCGGTCCTACCAGATGTATGGCCAGCAGATGGCGGGCGGCTGGGCCGAGGAGATGGTTGTCCGGCACGACCACGCACGCCCGTTGGCGGCACACGTCACCCCGGATCAGGGCCTGTTTGCCGAGCCGATTGCCGTGATCGCGCACGCCTTCAACCTCGCGGGCGGCTCGCTGCAGGGCGCATCGGTCGCCATCCTCGGCGCGGGTGTGCTTGGCCTGCTGGCGATCCAGATCGCCTTCGCGCGCGGAGCGAGCCGCGTCTTCGCGACTGGCCGACAGGACAAGAAGCTGGCGCTGGCCCGCCGCTTCGGCGCATCGACGGCCGACGCCCGCACCGACGATGTCGTGGCGTCCGGGCTGGAGCAGGGCGGCCCCTACGATGTCGTGCTGGACTGCATCGGCAGCAGCGAGGCGCTCAACGACGCCATCCGCCTCTCGGAGTACGGCGGGTGGGTGGTACTGGTGGCCGGCCCACACCACGCCAACCTGTCGCTCGACTACGTCGAGCACCGCCTGCGCGAGACGGCGATCGTCGCCTCGCGGATCTACGGCGCGGACTTCGACGACTGTCTGGAGCTGCTGGCCGGCGGCTCCCTCGAGCTTGCGCCGCTGCTGACCCACCGATACGCCTTCGAGGATGGCCCGGCCGCGATGGCGTTCGCGTCGAGCAACCGCTCCGATGCCATCAAGGTCTGCTTGCAGCCGGCCGGCTCGTTCTGACCCGTCCGACTCGCACCACAGGGATGCCCCGCCATGTCGCTCATGCCTGACCTTGCCGACGCTCTCGACGCCGCGCTGGCCGGCCGTCGCTCGATTCGCACCTACGACGGGCGACCGGTGCCGCCGGAGGTGCTCGAGCGGGTGCTGGCGGCAGCCACCCACGCGCCATCGCCGCACCACTCGATCCCGTGGCGGCTGGCGGTGCTCACCGGGACCGACGCGAAGGAGCGGCTGGCCCGGGCCATGGCTGACCGCTGGCGCGCCGACCTGCTGGGCGACGGCCTCCCCGAAGCCGAGATCGAGGTCGAGCTGGCGAAATCGTGGCGACGGCTGACCGAGTCGCCAGTCGCGATCGTCGGCGCGATCTACCCTGAGCGGCTGGACGAGTACCCCGATCCCGACCGTCAGACGGCCGAGACGCTGATGGCGTCTCACAGCCTCGGCGCGGCGCTCCAGAACGTGATGCTGGCCGCGCACGCCAACGGCCTCGCCAGCTGCTGGATGTGCGCGCCGGTGTTCTGCTCGGAGGTCGTGCGGGACGCCCTGAACCTGGATGCCGGGCTGTATCCGCACGCCATCCTGACCATCGGGTACGCCGCCCGACCACCCCGCGCACGGCAGCGGCCGTCGGTAGACGATCTCGTGGCGCTGCGAGCCTGACCCCTCGCCCGAGTCGGGCTGCTGGTGCTGGCTCGGTACTAGCAGCGCGCGCGCCGCGCGGCGTTCGGGGCCACGTCCTGCCACCGGCGCTCACCCAGCGGCAGCCCTGCCCGACGACGGATCACCTGCTGCTTCACGTAGTCTGGCGTCGGGATGTACGGCAGGCCGACCCAGGCCGGACCGACGCTCGGCTCAAGCGTGTCCTCGCCGGAGATCCAGAGATCGCCTTCGGGATCGACCTCGATCTCGCCGCCCTGGCGCAGCCAGCCCGGGCGCAGGGTGAACTGCCCCAGCAGCCGCCCACGGCCCGCCGTCCAGAGTTTACCCTCGTACTCGATCTCCGTCTCGCTGAGGACGGTCACGCCGTCCAGGTCGAACGGAAACAGGCTGTCAGACACGCGGCTCGCCTCCGACCCGGATGCCATTCGGCGTCAGCACAATGAACTTCCCGACATCCACCCGACATCCAGTGGACGCTCCGTCAACACCATGGTGAGCATCAACATCTTCTGATCGGCGGTGGAATCGAGTGGGAATCGAAAGTATATGATGCCGCAATGTGGGTGCCCGTCTCGAAACACAAGGTCTCCGGCGTCCCGGTCGTTGGTGATGATGACCCGCAACGCTCATCGTTCGCGACGAGCTGGGCAGCAAACCGCAGGCAATCTCGTATCTGGTCCACCGTCAGGTGCGGGTAGTCCAGAAGCAGTTCGGAGACATCGGGATTCGCTGACAGCTTCGCCAGCACCAGTTCGAAGGGCATGCGCGTACCCCTAATGACAGGCGTCCCGACGAGCACTGTGGGATCCGTGGTGATCCCAACCGCAATCTCTCGTGACATGCGCCGCTCCTCTGTCGAAAGTATCGCATAGCGGGGTCCACCACCCAATCTGTCCTGGCGCGGTACCGGCAGCGCCGCCATACTGCGAGTGGCTTGCGCTCGTCGACGCAGATGGGCCGGCTGCTCCAGACCCCTGGCAATCTCGCGCCGCCATTTCCGTCCCGGCCCATCTCGCCGAGCTGGAGGACATCGTCGTGCCAACCGTACCTCGCATCATCCCGATCCCGTGTCCGTTCGGGGCGGGCAGCATCATCTACGTCTACTACATCGATGCGCCCGAGCCGGCCATCATCGATGTCGGCGTCGCCGGCTCGCCGCAAGGGGCCATCGAGCCGGGCCTGGCGGCCCAGGGCATCAAACTGTCCGACGTGAAGTGGATTCTCGCCACGCACGGCCACTGGGACCACATCGGCGGGGCCGGCACCGGCAAGGACCTGGCCCCAGATGCTCGGATCGCCCTCCATGAGGCCGACTTGCCGTACCTCTCCGACCGGAGATCGCACATCGCCGGCTACCAGGGCGTCCGCTTCCAGTTCATCGACAACCCCAGCCTGTACGCCGCCCACGACGCCATGCTGCTGGAGAACCTCTCCGGCGAGATGGCCGCCGACCGTGCCCTCAAGGACGGCGACCGGATCAACCTCGGCGGCGGCATCAGCATCACCACCGTCCACACGCCGGGGCATTCAGCCGGGGCCGTCTCCTTCCTGCTGGACGGGCCGAACTGGGCCTTCACCGGCGACTCCATTCAGGGGCGCGGCGCGCACGCGTCGTTCCCGCTCATCGAGCACCCGGCCGGCTACCAGTCCAGCGTGAAGCGGCTGCGCGAGGACGTTCGGCCATCGCGCATGTACATGGGGCACAAATTCGGGGCGCTCGACGGCTCCACCCGCGAAAATATCCTCGAAGGAGCGGATGTCGAGACGATGCTGCGTGAGAGCGGCGAGCTGGCAGTACGCCTCCAGGCGCTCGCGCCGACCATCGCCGTGCCGGCCGATCATCCATTCGACCCCGGGCAGTTCGCGCCGGTGGCCGAGATGATCGGTGCGAACGTGGCCGACCCGGTCTCCTGGCCGCCCTCGGTCTTCATCACGATGGACGCGTTCCGGCGCACCTACGGCGGCTGACCATCCCACCCCACCCTGGGCGAGCGACGCCCACTCGTCTATCCGCGCGGTTGCATTCTGAGAGGCTCGCCTGCCCCCATGTCGTTCTTCCAGAACGTCCCCGTGCGCTCACGCTTGCTGGGCGCATTCGGGGTCGTCCTTGTCATCCTGATCACGCTGTCGAGCGCGGCGTACCGCACCATCTCGCTCAATCAGACCGCCAACGACTGGGTCACCCACAGCCTCGAAGTCATCAGCGCCGCCAACGGCACGCTGACCACGCTCGTCGATATGGAGACGAGCTACCGGGGCTTCCTCCTGGCCGGCGACGACGTCTTCCTGATGCCGTACCTGCAAGGCGTCGGCGACGTTCAGACTGAGATCGACAATCTGGTGCAGCTCACCGACGACAATCCGTCACAGGTCGCCCGCTGGCGCACCATCGAGCGGCAGGTGGCAGACTGGCGCGCCCAGGCCACCGAACCGGGCATCGCGCTTCGCCGGCGGGTGCGTGATGGACAGGCCACGCAGGACCAGTTGAACGCCTTTGTGGCGACGGGTGAAGGGCGCATTCGCTTTGCGGCGATCCGTGCCAGCTTCCGTGACGCCATCGCCGTCGAAGAGCAGTTCCTGGCCGAGCGCCAGCGAGAAGCCGCGGCCGCCGGAACGCTGTTGCAGGCCGTGCTGGTGGGCGGCGCCATCCTGGCCATCGCCGTGTCCCTGGCCCTGGCACGCCTGCTGACAGCCACCATCGTCGGGCCGATCACCAGCCTCGCGATGACAGCCCAGGCCATCGCCGGCGGCGACGTCAACCGCCGGGTCGGCCTGAAACGCGGCGATGAGATCGGCGTTGCAGCCGCCGCGTTCGACCGCATGACCGAGCAGTTACAGGCGACCATTGCCCGCAGCGAGGCGATCCTCGACACTGCCGCCGAGGGCATCGTCGGGCTGGACGCCAGCAGCCGCGTCACCTTCGCCAACCCGGCCGCCGTGCGCCTGCTCGACAGCACCGAGGACATGCTGCTCGGGCAGGACGCGACAGGCTGGATCGCGGCGGCAAAGGCGGACGCCGACCTCCCCGCTGACGACGACGGCCAGCACCCCATCACCCGGGCGATCCGCCAGGCCCATACTGTCACCGGGGCTGGCGATCTCGTCCGACCTGGAGATGAGCGCCCGTCGCTGGCCATCGAGTACGCCTGCTCACCCCTCCGCGAGTACGGAGAGATCCGAGGAGCGGTCCTGACGTTCCGCGATGTGACGGAGCGGCGGGCGGCCCAGCGGGCGCTCGAAGAGGGCAATCGCGAGCTGGCGCGCTCCAATGCCGATCTCGAACAGTTCGCCTACGTCGCCTCGCACGATCTTCAGGAGCCGCTGCGCGCCATCGTCAGCTACCTCCAGCTTCTGGAGCGTCGGTACGCGCCGCAGCTTGACGAGCGGGCCAACCGCTACATCGGGCATGCGGTAGAGGGCGGCCACCGCATGCAGACGCTCATCACCGACTTGCTGACCTACTCGCGGGTGGGGCGGCGCGGTGAGGAGATGACGCCCGTCAATATCCGCGGCGTCTTCGACCGAGCGCTGAGCAATCTCCAGATCGCCATCGAAGAGTCAGAAGCGGTGGTGACCTATGACGAACCGCTGCCGACCGTCATCGCCGACGCAACCCAGATGCACCAGTTGCTGCAGAACCTGCTGGCGAACGCGATCAAGTTTCGGGGCGAGAACGCCCCCCGCATTCACCTCTGGGCCGAGCGAATCGATGGCGGCTGGCGGTTCTCCGTCCGTGATAATGGGATTGGCATCTCGCCGGAGTACCGCGAGCGCGTCTTCGTGCTCTTTCAGCGCCTCCACGGTCGCGACGAGTACGCCGGGACCGGCATCGGGCTGGCTGTCTGCAAGAAGATCGTCGAGCGGCACGGCGGCCAGTTGTGGGTCGAATCGACGGAGGGGGGCGGCTCGACGTTCCACTTCACTATCCCTGACCCTAACAACGAAGGAGCGGCTGCATGAGCCAATGCGCGAGCGGAGCTGCGCCGATTGAGATTCTGCTGGTCGAGGACAGCCCGTCCGACATCGACCTCACCCGTGAAGCACTCGAAGACACAAAGGTTCACAACAACCTCAGCGTCGTGACCGACGGCGTTGAGGCGTTGGCATTTCTTCGCAACGAGGGAAAGTACGCCGATTCGCCGCACCCGGACCTGATCTTGCTAG
>JADZEM010000217.1 GCA_020850535.1 Chloroflexota bacterium | reverse complement strand
GCTGCGCGACGGCCGTCGGGAACGGCTGGGGCTGGCGAGCCTGGAGCGTCGCGCAGCGACTGCAGGATGGTAGGCGGGGCTTTCAAGCCCCGACGCGGCGGCACGACGACATCAACATGCAATCGCCACGCCTGCATTCCTGGTGCTCTTGACGCCCCGAAGACGTGGCCGGGATAATCGCGCCCCGAGCGAATCTGCGCGGGTCGTCCTGCGCGTCGTGGCGGAGCGGTCACACGGAACAGATTGCTGGACCAGTGCCGGACACGACGTGGCGTCCGAAAAGCTCCCCGGCCGGCCTGCTAGGGCTTGGCGCGGCGGCTGTGTTGGCGTTGGCTGCAGCGGCCAGCGCCATCTTTGCGATTCGGCAGCCCGTCGGCTTTGCTATGTTCCTGGGATTGCTGGTCGGGTTCGTCTGCGCGGCCCTGGCCGTCTTGCTGTTCGTCCTGTCGATTGGCTTCTTCCGGCTGCGCTACCGTTTCACGCCGCGCGGGTTGAAGGTCGGCTGGCTGGGCGGCGGCGAGACGATCGCCTACGACAAGATCGACAGCATCTTCGCGGGCCATCGGCTCGGGCAGGCGATGCGCGTGCGCGGTCTGAACTGGCCGGGCTTTCACGTCGGCGTCGGGCGCACCCGCACGATGGGTTTCATCCGCTACTTCGTGACGACCGGCGACCTCGACCAGCTGGTGCTGATCGTGACGCCAGACATGACGGTCGCCGTCTCGCCGGCCGATCTCGCGGGCTTCCGCCGGGCATTGATCGAACGGCTGGAAGCGGCGGACGAGGCCGGGCCGATTCAGGCGCCGGCCATGGCATCTGAGCCAGTCACGCCGCAGTCTCCGCTCCGCGATCTGCTGCTGCCGGCCGCCCTGCTGTCGGCCATCGCCGTGCTGGCCCTGACGGTCCTCCTGATCTTCGTTCGCTGGTCGTTCATCCAGGAGCCACTGCCGATGCAGTTCCGCTTCGACGGCAGCGCGGTCGTGGTGGTAGCCTACGGCGTCAAGGAGGACATCTTCCGCCTGCCCGGCATCGGCGCAGCGATCCTGATCGCGAACCTCGGCATCGGCCTCTCCATCTACGCGCGCGAGCGGGCGGCGGCGCGCATGCTCTGGACCGTCTCGGTGATCGTCCAGGTGCTGGTGCTGGTCGCCACGGCCCGGCTGCTCGGCTAGGCGTGCGGATGGCCGCACGGTCGCGCCGGCCCGCCGACCCACGCCTCGCCCTGGTGGAGGTGGTGGACCGGCTGGGAGACCGCCTGCCGTTGGTCACGCTGGCGGACATCGAGCAGGCGGCCGCGCGACCGTCGTCGCGGCTGCCTCTGGACGGCCTGGCCGATCTGGTGGCCGCTGCCGTCGAGGAGTCGCTGCTGCTGAAGGATCTTCGAACCTTCTACGACCGCGCGTCCGGCTCCACGTCCGATGCCTGGGTCTACCGCGTCAACGCTCGCCACCCGGTCGCCGCGCAGCTCCTCGACGAATAGGCGCCGTTCGCTCTCGGGTCTCGTTACTCCAGGTGTGGGGCGTGGTTGCCCTCGGGAGGAGACTGATGAGACGCTGGCGGCGCGGACTCCTGATCGCGATGGCGGCCGACATCGCCTTGCTGGCCTGCCTGTGGATCGCCCCCAGGTTCTTCATGAGTGGCGGAGGTGTCTCGTTGACGAGCGCCTACACGATGCTGGCGTACCTGATGATCGGCAGCGCATCGCTGCTGCTGCTCGCGCTCGTGTTGGGCATCGCCGTCGCGGCGCTGACGATTCGGATCAAGCTGACCGAGTACTGAGCCCGTCAGGGCCGCCCGACGATCACCCGCAGCTCGGCTGACGAGTTCGGCGTCGGCACGAGCTTGATCGACGACTCCGGCACGCGCAGCCGCGTGGCCAGCACCTTCGCCGCCGGCTGGTTGTTGGTCAGCACCTCGATAGTCGTCCCGACGTAGTCGTTGCGCTCGGCGTCGTCGACTTTCAGCACGTCGTAGCCAGCCCGCGCCAGTTGATCCGCGACCTGCCGCGCCACGCCCACCTGATTCGAGCCGTTCAGGACTTCGACCCTCGCCGTCTGGCCGGCCGCCTCGCTGAACGCCCGCAGGATGGCGCTCTGGATCGCCTGGCGGCTCGGCATCAGCAGGTTCTCGCCGTTCGGACCCAGGAACGGCGACGCCAGGTTCTCGTCCACCACCAGCGTCTTCATGCGGTCGCGCTGGATCTCGATGCCCAGCCGGCCGAGCGCTACCATCTCGCCGGCGCTCAGGTCGGTGGCGATGGCCTTGTTGGCGATCTGCAGCAGCGTTGTGATCTTCGGCACGATGTTCATGGTGCTGGCGCGCTCGCGAAGGGCCAGCAGGACACGCTGCTGCCGCTTGGAGCGGCCAAAGTCCGACTCGCTGTGGCGGGAGCGGGCGTACATCAGGGCCGTTCGACCGTCCATCAACACCGGCCCCGGCGGGATATACAAGCGCATGACGCCGTAGTCCTCGGTCGGGTACTCGTCGTCCTTGACCGGGCGCTCCACGTCGATGATCACGCCGCCGACGGCGTCCACGACCTGCTCGAAGCCCGAGAAGTCCACCCGAGCGAAATTGTCGATCTGGATGCCGAAGTTGGCCTGAATCGTCTGAGCTAGCAACTGCGGCCCGCCGACGGCGTGCGCGACGTTGATCCGCTGCTGATACTGCCCGGGAATGGTGACGTAGAGGTCGCGCGGCAGCGAGATCATCACGACCGACTTGCTGAGCGGGTCGATGCTGACGACCATGATGGTGTCGCTGCGGCTGCCCTCAATCGGCTCGTCGTCGCGGTGGTCGATGCCGATCAGCAGGATGTTGACCCGCTTGGTGCCGCCCCAGCCCTGGACGTTGGACAGGTCCGGCGCCTGTTCCGGCTCGATCTCGGTGGCAACAGGCGTTCCAGCGGGGGCCGCGACTGGTGGGACCGTGACGCGCTCGCCCGGACGGCGTGGAACCGGAACCGGGGCCGGCGCACTGGTGAGTCCTGGCGGCAGGGCGATCATCGGCGGGGCGAGCAGGCTCACGCGGGCCTGCTGCACCACGGCCAGCATCTTGAAGTTGACCAGGAACAGCCACCCGAACGCGAAGCCGCCCAGCACGAAGGTGCAGAAGGCGAACGTCGTCAGCGCGACCTTCGGGTTGAACCCGCCGCGCTTCGTGGGGGTGGCGCTGCCCGCGCCGTTGTCGAATTGCTGCATCTGCTGGGTGCGTCCTACGCCCGATTGTCAGCCCGAGCGCCGCATTGTACCCGCTCGTTCCGTCACCACGGTAGACGAGCCGGCCGCCGTGAGGTTTCAGTTACAGCCGATCTCGCGGAGTGCAGCCGCGACCTCGTCCGCCGTCACGTCGCGCGCGGTCGTGACCGTCCCGATTCCGTTCGCAAACACCCACTGGATGGTGGAGCCGCGAGCCTTCTTGTCGCGCGAGAGCGGTCCGAGCAGGTCCGCCGCCGCGATGCCGTCTGCACGATTCGGCAACCCGAACCGCCCGAGAAGCGCCTGCTGAGCCTCGAACGCGCTGGCGGCGAGGGTGCTCCGCTGGCGAGCGATGAAGCCGGCACTGCGCATACCGATGGCAACGGCTTCGCCGTGCAACAGGTGACGGTATCCGGTGGCCGCTTCGAGTGCATGCCCGATGGTGTGTCCATAGTTGAGGATGATGCGCAGGCCAGACTCGCGCTCATCCGCCCCGACGACCTCGCCTTTCAGCTCGATGGCGCGGCGGATGACGTCCCCGAGCAGCACCGGCTCCTCGAAGTTCAGCAACTGCTCGGCGTGGCCTTCGAGCGTCGAGAACAGCTCGGCGTCGCGGATCATCGCCATCTTGACGATCTCGGACCAGCCCGAGCGATACTCGCGGGCCGGCAGCGACTCCAGCAGGCGGGTGTCGGCCACCACCAGCGACGGCTGGTGGAACGCCCCGATCAGGTTCTTGCCCAGCCGATGATCGACGCCCGTCTTGCCGCCGATGCTCGAATCGACCTGGGCCAGGAGCGTGGTCGGAACCTGGACGACGGGGATGCCCCGCAAGTAGGTGGCCGCCACGTAGCCGGCCATGTCGCCGATCACGCCGCCGCCGACCGCGACCACGAAGTCACCGCGATCCGTGCCGACCTGGATCAGCCAGTCGTACATCGCCTCGACGCTGGCGAGGTGCTTCTGCTCCTCGCCGCCGTCCGTCGCGAGCACCTGGACATCGCGCCCGAGGCCGCGCAGTGACGCCTCGATCGGGCTGCCGAAGCGCTCCCAGACGTTGCGGTCCGCGATGACGCGCGGCCGGCCCTTCAGCCCGGCCCGCTCGACGGCTGGCCCGATCTCGGCGGCGGCCCCGGGGCCGACCAGGGCCTCGTAGGTGGATGGGCCGGCCTTGATCTGGACGGCGCGGGCATCCGTCACCGTGCGCTCAGAGGCGGGCACGGACGAGTTCGGCGATGACATCGACCACCTCCCGTGGCGTGCGCTGGTCAGTCTGGACGGTGTGATGGGCGCAGCGATAGTGCTGCTCGCGCTGGCGGCCCAGCTCCGCGAGCCGCTCCGCGAGGTCGCTGTTCTCCAGGAGCGGGCGCGGCTCGCGCGACATGTTGCGGCTGAGGCGCACCGCCAGCGTCTGGGGCGAGCTTTCCAGGTAGACGACGAGGTTGCCGTCCAGCATCAGGGCGCGGTTCACGTCGGCCAGGACGGCCCCGCCGCCGGTCGCGATGACCTGGCGCGAGCGGCGGCAGGCGTCCGCCACGGCCTCGGTCTCCAGTTGGCGGAAGGCCGGCTCACCCTGGACCCGAAAGATCTCCTGGACGGACATGCCGGCCTGCCGCTGGATCGCCTGGTCGGTATCCACGTGCCGCCAGCCGAGCCGGCGGGCCAGCAAACGGGCAACCGTCGACTTGCCCGAGCCGCTCAGGCCGACCAGCACGACGTTGGCCGGCCCCCGGCGCGGCCGGCCGCCGCCGTTGCGGGACGGGCGGCGCGGACGCAGGCCGGCGCTCTCGGAGGCTGACTCGCTCGCGGTTGCCAGCGGACCCTGCTGGCCGGGATCGCCCTCAGCGCGATCGGGGACGGTAGGTGTTGACATACGCCTCGTAGTTCTTCTCGATCTCGGCGATGCTGTCGCCGCCGAACTTTTGCCGAAACGCGTCGGCCAGCACCAGCGCCACCATCGCCTCGCCGACGACGCCGGCGGCCGGGATCACGCAGATATCCGACCGTTCGAAGTGGCCCGGCGCAGGCTCGTGGGTGACCAGGTCCACGGACGGCAGCGGCTTGATGAGGGTCGAGATCGGTTTGGCCGCGCCGCGCACCACGACCGGCGCGCCGTTGGTGATGCCGCCCTCCGTGCCGCCAGCGTTGTTGGTCTGGTGGTACCAGCCCCTCTGCTCGTCGTACAGCAGGACATCGTGGACCGTCGAGCCGCGCCGGGCCGTCTGCCCGATGCCGTCGCCGATCTCGACGCCCTTGATGGATGGCATCGACATCATCGCGGCCGCCAGCCGGCCATCCAGCTTCTCGTCCCACTGGGTGTGGCTGCCCAGGCCGATGGGCGCGCCGTATGCGACCACCTCGAAGATGCCGCCGAGCGTGTCCTGGGCCGTGCGGGCAGCCTTGATCTCCTCAATCATTCTCTCGGAGGCGTCGGCGTCGAAGCAGCGGACCTCGGATGCCTCAACTTCTGACCAGAAGGCTGCGATCTCGGGGTTCTTCGAGCCGGCCGGGTCGAGCAGCACGTACTCGGGCGCGGCCACGTCCACCGAGCCGATCCTGACCGTGTGGCTGCGAATCTCGACGCCGAAGTGCGCCAGGAACCCCCGCGCCACCGCGCCGGCCGCCACGCGGGAGGCCGTCTCGCGGGCGCTGGCCCGCTCCAGGATGTTGCGGACGTCGTCAAACCCGTACTTGAGCGCGCCGGCCATGTCGGCGTGGCCCGGCCGGATCCGCGTCACCCTGGCGACCGGCTCGAATGAGCCATCGCCGGGATCGACCGGCGTCTCGACGTCCATCCGCCCGACCCAGTTCGGGGCGTCCAGGTTCGGGATGACCATCGCGACCGGCCCGCCCATGGTGTAGCCGTGCCGTACCCCTGCCACGAACTGGACCTTGTCCCGCTCGATCTTCTGGCGACCGCCACGGCCGTACCCGCCCTGCCGGCGGCGAAGCTGCTCGTTGACAAGCTCGGCGGACAGGTCCAGGCCAGCCGGCAGATTCTGGATGATGATCGTCAGCTGCTGGCCGTGGCTCTCCCCGGCCGTCAAGAACTCCAGCGCCTTCAAGCCCATCAGGCCCGGTCCACCCCTTCGTCTGAGAGCGCCACCGTCCCGCCAACCGAACGGATCTGCTGCCAGAATCCGGGGTAGGACACGACGGCGCACCCGGCGTCGATCACGTCGACGCCCACGCCGGCCAGGCCGGCCACCGCCAGGCTCATCGCGAGCCGGTGATCGCCAAGTGTCTCACATGCAGCGGATTCGAGCGAAGCGCCGCCCAGCACCCGCAGGCCGTCCGGCAGCTCCTCGACCTGACCGCCGAGCCGGCTGATCTCGCGGCCCAGGCTGGCGATACGGTCACTCTCCTTGACGCGCAGTTCGGCGGCGTCGCGGATCTCCGTCAGGCCGTCCGCGAACAGCCCGACGATGGCGACCAACGGCAGCTCGTCGATGGCGCGCGGCACGACCGTCCCGCCGACCTTCACGCCCTTCAGGCGGCTGCTCCGCGCGACGAGGTCCGCGAACGGCTCACCGGCCACCACGCGCTCGTTGCGGACCTCAACGTTGCCGCCCATCTCGCGCAGGATCTCCACGAAGCCGGTCCGCCCCGGGTTCATCCCGACGTTCTGCACGGTGATCTCCGCGTCCGGATGGATACAGGCCAGCGCCAGCCAGTAGGCCGCCGACGAGGTATCGCCCGGCACGATCACGTCAACGGCCTGGAGACGCGCGCCGCCGTGAACCGCGACGACGGTGCCGTCGTCGTTCGTCTCGAGCTTCGCGCCCTGGGCCGTCAGGAGCCGCTCGGTGTGGTCCCGCGAGGCGGCTGGCGAGCGGGCGATCGTGATGCCCTCGGTCTGGACCCCCGCCAGCAGCACGCACGACTTGACCTGCGCGCTCGCGACCGGCGACTGATAGTCGATGGCCGTCAGGTTGCCGCCCTCGATGGCAATCGGCGCGAGCCTGCCGC
The DNA here is from genome assembly GCA_020850535.1 of Chloroflexota bacterium. Taxonomy (NCBI): domain Bacteria; kingdom Bacillati; phylum Chloroflexota; species Chloroflexota bacterium. The sequence goes on along the minus strand of JADZEM010000217.1, from coordinate 102,850 downwards.
CCTGCCGACCGCTGATCCTGGCGCCCATCTGCCGGAGAGGATCGACCACCCGGGCCATCGGGCGGCTGCTGAGCGAGGCGTCACCCGTCATGACCGAGAAGATCGGCTGGCCGGCCAGCAGGCCGGCCAGCAGCCGCATCGTGGTGCCGGAGTTGCCGCAGTCCAGCGGGCGGATCGCCTCGGCAAGCTGGCCGCCCCGCCCGACAACCGTTACGCGGGGCTTGCCGCCGGGCGCGCCGGTCGGGTCGAACGTCACCTCCACGCCGAGCGCCCGCAGGCACTCGAGCGTCGAGAGGCAGTCCGCCCCCGGCAGGTAGTTGTCGATAGTGGCCGTGCCGTGGGCAATCGCATTCATCAGCGCGCCACGGTGGGAGATCGACTTGTCGCCGGGCACTTCGAGCGTGCCACGGAGGCGGGGCGCCTTGCCGACCCGCGCGATGTCAGGGCTGGCGAGTGTCGCGCTCATACGCCCGCCTGCTCCAGCAGCCGGTCAGCGACCGGATTCGCGGCCGGGGCGACCACCCGGTCGAGGCTCGGCGCCAGGGTGCGGAGGCCATCCATCATGCTGCGGAAGCTCTCCAGCGTCAGCGACTGCGGTCCGTCCGACAGGGCGGCGTCGGGGTTCGGGTGGACCTCCACGATCAGCCCGTGCGCGCCGACCGCCAGCGACGCCATCGCCAGCGGCTTGACGAGATACCACTTGCCGGTGCCGTGGCTCGGGTCGGCCACCACCGGCAGGTGGGTCAGCCGCTTGAGGACCGGCACGGCGGTCAGGTCAAGGGTGTTGCGGACCATCGTCTCAAAGGTGCGGATGCCGCGCTCACACAGGATGACCTGGAAGTTCTTCTCGGACATGATGTACTCGGCGGCGTTGAGCCACTCGTCGATGGTGCCGGCCATGCCGCGCTTCAGCATGACGGGCTTCTGCGAGCGGCCAGCCTCTTTGAGCAGCGGAAAGTTCTGCATGTTGCGCGCGCCGATCTGGAGGATGTCGGAGTATGCGGCGACGAGGGAGACATCGCCCGGCTCCATGACCTCGGTGATGATCGGCAGGCCGGTCTGCTCGCGGGCCTCGGCCAGCAGCTCCAGGCCCTTCTCGCCCAGGCCCTGGAAGCTGTAGGGCGAGGTGCGCGGCTTGAACGCGCCGCCGCGCATGATCCGCGCGCCAGCGGCCTTGACGGCGTGGGCCGTCTCCAGCACCTGTTCGCGACTCTCGACCGAACAGGGACCGGCCATCACGACCAGCTCGCTGCCGCCGATCTCGACATTCCCGACCTTGACGATGGTGTCCGAGGGTTTGAAGTCACGGCTGGCGTGCTTCCAGGACTTGGTGATCCGCGCGACCGACTCGACGCCGGGCATCACCTCGATGATCTCGGGCAGCTCGGTCGGGAAGCCGACGCCGATGACGCCGATGACGGTGCGGTCGGCGGTGTTCGAGACGTTGCCGGAGAGTCCGAGATCTCCGAGCCGTCTGAGAATGCCTTGCTGATGCTCCTCGGTGGAGTCGCTGGTCATCACGATGATCACGGTGCCTCTCCCTCTGACCGGCCGCGCGGCGTCTGCCGCCCGCGGTGTGAGCCTGCGCTACGCGTGTGACGATGCCCCAGAAAACAAAAAAAGCAGAGGGCGATCCCTCTGCTGACGGCACGACGGGGCATCGGAGCCTGCTACTGGGTCGTCAGTAGCTCCGTCGTGCCGCCGCTAAAGTAGTAAAACCAGAAGTTTGTCATGGTCGTGACGGGCGCAGGGCATGGAAGCCCGCAGCCGACAGGAGTATAGGACGGCCCTGGGTGCGTGTCAACGTCGAGTACTCGGCGCTACTCGGCGCAGGCGACTATCGAGGCGTCGTCGGCCGCCGCCGGCGCATACTGGCCGAGACGGGTGTGGCCGGGTCCACGCTGCGAGCCGTTCCGCCCACCGTTGAACGACTGGAGGTTGCGGCATGAAGGTCCGTTGGCCGCGACGGTGCTGTGCCGGCTTCACAGGCTCAAGCGTCCGCTCGCAGTACAGCCTCGGGAGTGTGCTCAGCCTGTTCAGCGCCGGCTCAGTGCTGAGCATCGGCAGCCTGGGCAGCGTCCTGAGCATTGGCAGCACCGGCAGCCTGCTGAGCATCGGGAGTGCCGGCAGTATCCTCAGCATCGGCTCGGCGGGGAGTATCCTGAGCATCGGGAGCGCCGGCGGGCGGCTCTCGATTGGCGAGCGCCGCCGGCCGCGCCCGCGCTAGAACGGAATCGGCGCACCTTCCGGCAGATCGGCCTGGAACGTATTGAGCACGTAGCCGACCAGGCCGTAGTAGCCAGCCAGCACCACCAGCTCGACGGTCGCAGCCTTGCCGAATTCGGCCTCCACCTGGGCGTACTGCGCGTCGGACAGGCGGTGGTCGCGCATGATCGTCCGCACCGCCTCGATGATCAGGCGCTCGCGCGGCAGCAGTCCGTCCGTCGAGCCTTGCCGGCGCAGCACGTCGATCGCCTCGGCGCGCGTGCCTTCCTGCAGGCCAAGCGGCTCGTGGGCCACCCATTCATAGGCGGCTTCGACCTCGCGGCCGGCGGTCAGGATCGCCAACTCGCGGTCGGCCCCGCTCAGCGTGCCGCGAAACCGCAGCTGGGAGCCAAGCTCGGCCACGCGGTCGGCCAGGGGCGGGTTGTGCATCAGGAGCGCCATCGGGCCGCGCACGCTGCTGCGGCTGCCGACGATGCGATCCCAGACTGCCTGGGACTCGGGGTCCAGCGACTCGCGCTGAAGCTCGGGGAGCCGTGCCATCGGGCCGTTCCTCCTGTCGAACGTGTGGGCGGCCCGACTCTGGGACGCCAGCCGCCGATTATAGACGCCGCTCCAGCGCCTCGCGCCGGATGCCGCCGACGGAGTGCTACAGACTTGCAAGTAGGCATCGAAGCATCTTGGTCGAAATTAGTCGTTTTGGGCTGGTGACAGGAAGGCGACAACCGTGTACACTGTCCTTGCTGGTTAGTTTCGCTGGCGGCCCCGAACCGGGCCAAACAGCGTGTGGCGCAGCGCCGCCACTCTCGTTCCCCCTCGTGGACTCGCGCTGACGGAACCGCCAAGCACACTTAGAGGAGTCAGCGTGGTTTACGCCGACAAGACCTTGACCTGCCGCGATTGCGGTCAGGCGTTTGTTTTCACGAGTGGCGAGCAGGAGTTCCACGCCTCGAAGGGGTTCCAGAACGAGCCGTCCCGCTGCCGCGACTGCCGCTCGGCCCGCAAGGCTGAGCGCGATGGTGGCAGCTACGGCGGCGGCGGCGGTTACGGTGGCGGCGGCTACGGCCGGCAGGAGCGCGAGATGTTCTCGGCCACCTGCTCGAGCTGCGGCCAGGAGGCCCGCGTGCCGTTCCAGCCGCGCGGCGACAAGCCGGTCTACTGCTCGAACTGCTTCACCCCGCGCCAGAGCGGTGGGTACGGCGGCGGCCGCGGCTACCGCTAAGCAGCTCGCGCTGACACCAGCCTGCTGAGCAGGCGAGGACACGGAGGTCAGGTCTGGGGGATCCCGGGCCTGATCTCTTTTTGTGCGCGACGTTGTGTGCGAGGGACGTGGCTGACCGCTCGGTTATGACCTGCGCGGCGTGTCAGTTGCCCATCACACTGCCGGCCGCTCCCTTTGACCACTTTGCCCGGCTGGTTCGGTATGATGCCTAGGCGCCGCGGCCAACGCGCACGCCTGCGGAGCGGCTACCTCGTCCCACGGCGTGGACTGGTGACTCGAAGCCCGATGTCAGAGGCGGGAGGACACGGATCGTATGAAGCTGTATGAGTTCCAGGCGAAGGAGCTCTTTGCCCAGGGTGGCATTCCCATCCCGCGGGGCCGGATGGTCACCGACGCCGAGGGCGCTGCCGCGGCTGCTGCCGAGATCGGCACGAGCGTCGTCAAGGCGCAGGCGCACGCGGGCGGGCGCGGCAAGGCAGGCTTCATCAAGCTTGCCAAGACACCTGAGGAGGCGAAGGGCTACGCTGCCGGGATGCTCGGGCAGACCTTCAAAGGCTTCCTGATCGGGCGGCTGCTGATCGAAGAGGCGGTGGACATCGCCGCCGAGTACTACCTGGCGATCACGGTGGACCGCGAGAGCAAGTCGCCAGTGATGATCTGCAGCGCCAAGGGCGGCGTGGACATCGAAGAGGTGGCCGAGAGCGATCCCGACGCCATCGTCAGCCTCGTTATCGACGTGGCCTACGGCCCGTGGGACTTCCAGTTGCGCGACCTTGCCGAGCGGGCGGGCCTGGATCCGAAGGCGTACCGCCAGTTCGTGGACGTCGCCAAAAAGCTCTACGACGTGTTCGTCCGCAACGACGCGTCGCTGGCCGAGATCAATCCGCTGATGGTCCTGAACGACGGGCGGATGATCGCGGCGGATGCCAAGTTCGACGTGGACGACAACGCGCTGTTCCGTCACGACGAGCTGCTGGGCCTGAAGGAAGAGGCCGAGGAGGACCCCATCGAGGCCGAGGCGCACCGCCAGGGCGTGACCTACGTCCGCCTGCCGGGCGACATCGGGATCATGGGGAACGGCGCCGGCATCGTGATGGGCACCCTGGACATGGTGACCCGCGAGGGCGGCGCGCCAGCCAATTTCTGCGACATCGGCGGCGGCGCGAGCGTCGAGACCGTTCGTAAGTGCCTGTCCATCGTGCTGATGAACCCGAACGTCAAGGGCGTGCTGATCAATGTCTTCGGCGGGATCACGCGCGGCGACGCGGTGGCGCACGGCGTGCTGGAGGCGACCGCCCAGCTTGGCGTGACGCTGCCGATCGTCGTTCGAATGGCCGGCACGCGGGCGGAAGAGGGTCTCAAGATTCTGGAAGGATCCGCCCTGGTGCCGGAGGGGAACCCGGTCGAGGCGGCTCGGAAGATCATCGCGCTGGCGAAGGGAGCGTAGGGGATGGGAATCCTCGTCGGGAAGAACACCCGCCTGGTTGTCCAGGGGATCACCGGGCGCGAGGGGAGCTCCCACGCCGAGCAGATGTTGGAGTACGGCACCAACATCGTGGCTGGCGTCACGCCCGGGCGCGGCGGCCAGAAGTTCAAGGACACCGTACCGGTCTACGACACCGTCGCCGAGGCAGTCGAGAAGGGCGGTGCGAACACCTCGATCATCTTCGTGCCGCCGCCATTCGCCGGCGATGCGATGGTCGAGGCGGCCGCGGCCGGCATCGAGCTGGTCATCTGCATCACCGAGGGCGTGCCGGTCATCGACACGGTGCGCGCGGTGCGCTACATCAATGCCCTGGGCGGTAAGACCCGCCTGATCGGCCCGAACTGCCCGGGCGTGATGACGCCGGGCGAGTCGCGCGTCGGGATCATGCCGTCGAGCATCTTTCGCGAGGGCAACGTCGGCGTGGTGTCGCGCAGCGGCACGCTGACCTACGAGGTGGTCGACCTGATCACCAAGGCCGGCATGGGCGTCTCGACCTGCACGGGCGTCGGCGGCGACCCGGTCATCGGCACGACGTTCGTGGACGTGCTGGAGTTGCTGGCCGAAGACCCGAAGACCGAGAAGGTGCTGCTGATCGGCGAGATCGGCGGGACCGACGAGGAGACGGCGGCGGCCTACATCCAGGCGAAGTTCAAGAAGCCGATCTTCGGGTTCATCTCCGGGCGCTCGGCCCCCCCCGGGAAGCGGATGGGCCACGCCGGCGCGATCATCTCGGGCGGCAAGGGCACGCCTGAGGCGAAGATCGCGGCGTTCCAGGCGGCCGGTGTGACCGTGTCCGACACCCTCGCGGAGATGGTCGAGCGGGCCAAGGCGCTGGGGTGATCCCGGACGATCCCAGTCGGCAGCGGTCGGCCTCGCACGACGAGGCCGACCGACCGGCTGAATCGGCCTATGGGACCGGCCGGGCCGCGCTGGCCGAGGGCCACATTCGTGGCCTGCTCCGGGCCAGCGGACGGCTGACCTTCGCGGCCTTCATGCAGGCGGCCCTGTACGGCGCGGACGGCTACTACACCCGCCGCGTTCGGCTGGGCGGCGAGTCCGCAGACTTCTTCACCTCGCCCGAGCTGCACCCGGCCTTTGGCGCGCTGCTCGGGCGGCTGGCGGGGGCGGTCTGGGTGGCGCTGGGACGGCCCGCCGCGTTCACGCTGGAGGAGCACGGCCCGGGCAGCGGGGTGCTGGCGCGCGATCTGCTCACCTGGGCGCACCACGAGCGGCCCGACCTCGCGGCGGCGCTGCGGTATCGGCTGGTCGAGGCCAGCCCGAGCCTGCGGACCACCCAGCGCGAGACGCTGCGGACGTCCGGCCTGCCGCTCGACGGCGTGACGTGGGAAAACGACGCCAGCGGAGCGGCTGCGGACGCATCTGCAAGCGTCGTCGGGCTGATCCTGGCGAACGAGCTGGTGGACGCGCTGCCGGTCCACCTCGTCGTGATGCGGGGCGGCTGCCTGCGCGAGCGGTACGCCACGCTCGACGCTGGCGATGGCTTTGCCTGGGTCGAGGATGTGCCTTCGACCCCAGCGCTGGCCGCCTACTTCGAGCGGCTGGGCATCTGGCCCGGCGAGGGTTGCCTGGCCGAGGTCAACCTGGCGGGCGTTGCATGGGCCGAGCGCACCGCCGCACGGGTGGAACGCGGCGCGCTGCTTCTGCTCGACTATGGCTACCCCGCTTCCGAGCTGTACGCACCCTCGCGGCGACATGGGACGCTGCTGACCTACCGGCAGCACGGGCTCGGCAGCGATCCGCTGATCCACGTTGGCGACCAGGACATCACGGCCCACGTGGACTTCACGAGCCTTGCGCGGGCCGGCGAGCGTGGCGGGCTGGGGACGGTTGGGCTGATCTCGCAGGCGGACCTGCTGCGGCGGCTTGGCTTGCCAGGATACGTCCGTGCCCTCAAAGCGGGTCCGTTGTCAGCGGCGGACCATGATGCGAACAGGCGGGCGCTCCAGGCGTTGGTCGAGCCTGACGGCCTGGGGCGGGTCCAGGCGTTGCTGCAGACGCGGGGCCTTCCGACGTTCGATCCGTTCGGCGAGGCCGCCCTGCCAGACGGTTCGCGCGGGTGGACGCCGCTGCTCCGGCCCGGCCAGATGCGGCTGCTCGGTCCGTTGGAGGCTGAGGGCTTCCTGGATCTCGAAGCGCAGTGGGCCGAGCTGTTCGGCGACGCCGACGCCGAAGGCTGACCCCCGCGCTACGTTCTCGTCGTTCCCGTGCGACCTGGGCAGGGACAATCGCGGCGATGTCGGGTCTGCCTGGAACGAAGAACGGGGCGGCCACGCAGCCGCCCCGCTCGGTCAGACGCTCGCGTCAGATGCTTTCGTCAGGCGGGCTCAGCCGTCGGTGTCCTCGACGATCACCAGCTCTTCATCACCAAAGCCATCGCCATCGCTGTCGATCTCGATGACGGTCACTTCAACGTCGCGCAGCTCTCGCATGATGGTCGGTCCTCTCCCGGGAGCGGTGCGCCAGAAGGCTGGCGCGCGTGCTGCTCTGACTCTAGCACAGGTCTCGACCACCGAATAGTCGGCAACGTGACGAACGGCGCGCCGGATCCTGGACGCTTGTGAGAGCGCAGGTGGCGTGGATCAGGCGGACCGCCGAACCTCGGCGGGCGCGTGCCAGACCCGATCCGGTGCGCTGTGCCGTTCATGCTCGATGCGCCACATCAGCAGGGCGTTGTCGAACCTGACGGTCCCGGGCGGGAAGCGACGGGGGTCGTAGAGCCCTGCTGAACCGTGCCGTGCTCGTCCCACTCGACGGCGATCAGATGGGCTGACGGGCTGCGTTCTCGGCGCCGACGGTCAGGCAGGGGCGCAGGCCAAGCGGGCGCATCTGCGCCAGGCGAATCAGGCAGATGCCGACGACGGCGCGGCCGTCCACCAGCCTGGGGCGAATCGGCGCTGGCAGGATCCGGGCGACTGGCTCCGGATCGGCGGTGACGTTGACCAGAATACGGCGCTCGATGGTGCCACGAAGCGCTGGCAGTCGGAGCGTGACACGCCACCTCTCACGGAGAGTGCAGCGAGGCCGAGCATGGCAACGTGCATATCTGCATCGGGACGAGGCACTCCGGAGGCGCGCCAGCCTCGGCCACTGACCGTGCGTCGGAATGGCGCCGTCACAAGAAGAGAGCCTCGCACCGGTCAGGTGGCGAGGCTCGGGCGGAGGGGGTGGGATTCGAACCCACGAGGGCTGTTAACCCTACCCGTTTTCGAGACGGGCGCATTAGGCCGGGCTATGCTACCCCTCCAGGCGCCGGACGGCGGCCCGCCGCCCGACCGCTGGAGTATATCAGAATCGCATTCAGGTTGCGGTCCGTTCCGCCATCCGCTCGGGGGCCGAGACGCCCATCAGTGCGAGTCCAGATGCCAGCACCTGCCTGGTCGCCGCCACCAGCTTGAGGCGCGCCTTCGTCAGCCCGAGATCGGGGTTGCGCGGCGGCAGGACCGGGCAGTCGCGATAGAACGCGCTGAACGCCGTCGCCAGCTCCAGCAGGTAGAACGGCACCTGGTGCGCGGCCAGCGTCTTCGCCGCCGACTCCACCGTCTCCGGGAAGATCAGCAGCTTGCGGATCAGCGCCAGCTCGGACGGCGTCGCGAGCAGGCGAACGTCGCCATCGGCGTACTCGGCGCTGCCCAGCTTCGTGGTGGCTTCGCGGAAGATGCTGGCCGTGCGGGCATGCGCGTACTGGACATAATAGACCGGGTTCTCGTCAGACGCCTGCCGCGCGAGGTCCATGTCGAAGTTCATCGTCACGTCGGCGGACCGCTGGATCAGGAAGAAGCGCGCGGCGTCCGTGCCGACCTCGTCGAGCAGCTCGCGGACGGTCACGTAGGTGCCGGCCCGCTTCGACATCTTGACTTCCTTGCCGTCCTTGAACAGCTTGACGAGCTGGTACAGCAGGACGGTCAGGCGATTCGGCTCGACGCCCAGTGCGCCGAGCACAGCCTTCATGCGCGGGATGTGCCCGTGGTGGTCAGCCGCCCAGACATCAATGACCCGGTCGAAGTTGCGGACCGCCAACTTCTCGTAGTGGTAGGCGATGTCCGAGGCGAAGTAGGTGGGCCGGCCATCCGAGCGGATCACGACGTTGTCGCGGTCCTCGCCAAGCTCGGTCGAGTTGAACCAGACCGCCCCATCCCGCTCGACGATGTGGCCGGCTTCGCGCAGCATCCGAAGCGAGTTGCTGAACAGGTCGCCCTCGTAGAGGGTCCGCTCGGAGTACCAGCGGTCGAACGAGACGCCGAGGTCGCCCAGGTCGCGCTCGATCCAGGCCAGAATCGCCTTTTCGAGCAGCGGGCCGATCTTCGCGATGGCCTCGGCGTCGGGCAGGCTGACCAGCGCGTCGCCAAACTCGGCGGTCACGCTCTGGGCAAGCTCGGCGACGTAGTCGCCCTGGTACATGCCTTCGCTGTCGGGCACGGCAACGCCGTGATGGCGACGGTACCAGACCAGTACGCTCGCGGCCAGCGCCGCGATCTGCGACCCGGCATCGTTGACGTAGTACTCGCGCTGGACCGTGTGGCCGGTGGCCTCCATCAGCCGTGCGACGGTGTCGCCCAACGCAGCGTTGCGCGCCGCGCCGACGTGCAGCGGCCCGGTCGGGTTGGCGCTGACGAACTCGACCTGCACCAAGGTTCCGGCGCCGAAGTCCAGCCGGCCGAAGCCAGGGCCAGTCGCGAGGATCACGTCAACCTGCTCCTGAAGCCACTCGTCGGCCAGGAAGAAGTTGACGAAGCCCGGCCCGGCCACCTCGACGGTGCTCACCGACACCGGCAGCTCCAGGTTGTGGGTGATCGCGGCGGCAACCTCACGCGGCGGCCGGCCGACTGATCGCTGCAGCCTGAGGGCGGCATTCGTCGCATAGTCGCCCAGGTCCAGGCGCGCCGGGTGCTCCAGCACGATCTCGGGCAGCGTCACCGCCGGGAGATCGCCCTTCGCCGCCGCGCGCTCAATCGCCGCCTCGATCAGCCGCTTCAGCTCGTCCTTGATCACGCGCTCACAACTTCCCCCCAATCGCCGCCTCCGGCCAGGTGGCTGGAACGGTCAACTGGTGCATGCTGTTCGAATCGTACCGGCCCTGAAACGGCCCCCACAAGCCGAAGGGCCTGCCCGAGATCCTCGGGCAGGCCCTTCGTGAGCGATTGGTGAGCGATTGGACGAAGTGACTACGGCTTGGTCGCTGGGGACGGCGACGAGGCCGGGACCGGCGACCCGCTGGCGGCGCTCGGGCCGCGATTCTGGCCCAGGAACGCCTTCAACGCCGTGTAGGCCGGGCGCACCGTGCCGTCAGGGTTGGTGATCGACCAGTAGTACTGCTCGTCGTTCGCCGTCCACTCGGGCTCGGGGATGTAGAGCACCACCATCGGGCCGACCCAGCCCGCCCAGTTGGTCCGGGCGTACTGCATCGCCTTGACCAGGTAGTCAGCCTGCACTTCCGGGGTCACGGAGTGCCAGGCGTACGGGGAGTTCGGGCGGGAGTCTGTCGTCCAGCCCATCTCCATGATCGCGACCTGCTTGTTCTGGTCGCCGTTCTCCTCCATGATCTTGCGGAGGTCTTCGGCGTGCCGGAAGGAGTAGACGCGCTTCGACGCCTCGGGGGATGGATCGTTGTTCGTCAGCGTGGCGTCCTTTGCCACGACGCTCGGGTCCACGTCCGGTGCTGCCTTGAAGCCCGGCGCATGGACGCCCAGCATGTCGAAGTAGGCCTTGGCCCCGTTCTGGTACATCTCGCGCAGGAACACGAGGTCTGCGACGGCCCGGTCGCTCTGCTCGGTGGTCGGGGAGAGGCCGGCGCTCACGATGATGGCGTTCGGGTCGATCTTCTTGATCTCGGTGTACGAGACCCGCAGCATCTCGGTGTACGCCTTGGCGTCAGGCTTCTGGTTGCCCCACTCGCGCGAGATGTTCGGCTCGTTCCAGATCTCGTAGATCTGGATCTTGCCCTTGTACCGCTCGGCGAAGTCCTGAACGAAATCCTTCCAGTCCTCGATGTTGTCGGGCGGGCCGGAGGCCGGGAAGATCTTGTCCTTACGCGCCCAATCCGGCTGGTTGTCGAGGCGGGCGATGATGCCCAGGCCGGCCTTGTTGATCTTGTCGATCACGAGGTCGGGCTCGTGCCACTGGAACTCGTTCTTCTTGATCTTCTCGATGTTGCGCCACTCGAAGCGCTGCTTCACCCAGGTGAAGCCGGCCTCCTTGGCGAGCTTGAGGTCGCGGTCGGCCTCCTCGCGGTGGCCCCAGAGGAAGACGTGAACGGCGGCCGAGGCCGGGTCGATCTTGCCGTTCTGCACGAGGTTGACTGTCGGCGCGGCGACCTGCGCCATCGGGGTCGGCGACGGAACTGTTGGCTTCGTTGCACTGGCCGCGGGCTTGTCTCCGGCGGGTTTCGGCGTTGGCGTCGGCGGCGTTCCACCGCACGCGCTGATAACAAAGCTCATCAGCAACAGAGTCGAAAGCAGTTTCCGCAACAGTGCCTCCTCGGTCGTCTCGCAGCATCCACCTGATGCTGCCGTCTTCGCGCCCCTGCTCGGGACGGTCTACCCGGGCTCACACCCAGGGGCGAAAGGGCTAGGGCAAAGTCCCGTCTTTGCGGGCCTGGAGCAGCCGGTTGTAGGCTGCGCGGGGCTTCCCATCGGGGTCCATGATGGCCCACCAGTACTTCTCGTCCTCTGGCTTCCAGTTCGGATCCGGCATGGTCCAGAGGCACATCACGCCGATCCACGGGGACCAGTTCTGGGCGGCCCAGCGGTACGCGCCGACCAGATTGTCGCCTTTCTCTTCTTCCGACACGCGGTGCCACGCATACGCCTGATTGACGGTGTCGCTCGTCCAGCCGAACTCCAGCAGCCAGATCTGCTTGTCGGCGTCGCCGTTGTCCACCATGATCTGACGCATATCTTCCACGCGTCGGAAGACGAAGAACCGATGTCCACCCCAACTGGGGTTGCTGACAGCCTCTTCGGGGCTCACCGTTGGCGGCGCCTTGTAGCCGTGGCCGTGAGCGCCCAGCACGTCGAAGTACGGCTTCGCGCCGGCCTCGTACATCCAGCGGACGTACACATCGTCAGGGCGGGCCTGATCGTTGTCCGTGCCGGTCTGCGCCACGCCCCCGGTCACGACGGTGACCGACGGATCGGCGGCCTTGGCAGCCTCGTAGGCGACCTTCAACAGTGCCACATAGTCACGCGCCTGCTGCTCGTTGATCGGACGGTTGCCCCATTCGATGGTCAGGTTCTGCTCGTTCCAGATCTGGACTGCATGAACCCGGCCAATCGACGAGCTGCTGGAGTAGCGCTTCACGAACGCCGAGACGAAGTTCGCGTAGTCCTGGAAGTTGTCGGGCGGTCCGTTGTGAACCCTGTCCGACCGCGCCCAGTCGGGCTGGAAGTCCAGCCGGGCCAGGATCTTGACGCCAGCCGCCTTCGACGCCTTCACGATGCGGTCCGGCTCGTCCCAGGAGAACTTGCCCCGCTGCGGCTCGATATCCCGCCACTGGAAGAGCGTCTTCTGCCAGCCAAAGCCCGCATCCGTGAGCCGCTTGAGGTCGCGACCCGTGGTGTCCTCGTGTCCCCACATGAACACGTTCATGCCGTACTCGGGGCTGTTGGCGCGCTCGGGCACGTTGGCGGCGCTACGGCCACCACCGCTGTTGGTCGAGGCCCCCGTGGGCTTCGCCGCCGAGGCGGACGGTTTGGCGGCTGCCTGCGCGGCTGCTCGCGCCGCGGCATCGGGGTCTCCGCCGCTCGGGGCGCTGGCGGCGGTGGTCGCCTGGCCGGCCTGCATCTTCTCGAACCCGTCCTTCAGGTTCGTGCCCGGCAGCGAGGCGGCCCGCGCGACACCCGTCCCGGAGCCGTTGTCATACTGGCGCAGGAGCGGGCTGTCCGCAGCCTGAGCCTCAAGGTCGGCTGGCAGGTTCTGGCCGGTGATGACGGCCTTCAGATAGTCCCCGAGCAGCAGACCCTGGGTGCACTTGCAGCCGTCGTCGTAGTGCATGATGCCGCGCTGGAACCGCAGATACACGAAGTTGTTGTTCTTCGGATCGCGGGTCGGCTTGGAGGTCGGTGCGCCCCAGATCTGCAGGTTGAACAGCGGCAGCAGGCTCGCTGGCCCCTCGCCGCGTGGGAACGCATCGTCGTAGCTGACCGTCGTCGAGAAGGTCTTGGCGAAGTTGACCGGCATGCCTTCCCAGGTGTCCGGGGCGTTGTCCTTGACGAACTCGATGATCCTGGCAACGTACTGCGGGTCGTTCGGAGAGGGGGCCGCCTTGATCAGCTCCGGGTCCGGCGCAGGGAACGTCGAGCCGTTGATGGTCGTGTACGGCATCAACCCGTCTTCGAGCAGGTTGAGCGTCTCGACGCCGTTCGGCCCGATCTGCATGACGGACCGCTGGAAGAACTGCACCGTGAAGCCCTTGAAGGTCAGGTCACGGGAAGTCGGCAGCCCGAACGTCCTGGTCCCGCCACGGCCCTGGAAGAATTTCCAGAACTCGTCGTTCGAAACGCGGTACCCGGTTTCGGGGAAAAATCGCGGGTCTTGCTGCTGGGCTCGTTCGGCGGCGAACGCGGTCGGCGACGCCATCAGAATCACGAGTACCAACAGCGCGTGAGACAGTCGAACGCGCATCCGGACTCCTCCGTGCCATGAGGCGCCGCCCTGCACGGGGAGGGCCCGTGGCGCCGCGGGATTATACGGAAGGCTGTTTCGGGCCACAAGCGTTTGTGGGTTGGACGGGAGGAAATTCTACGCCGTGTGTCGCGTTCCCGCGCCCAGACGCTGCCCGTGCAGGACAGGAGAGGCGAGGAGCCGGCAGCCGTGTGTCGCACGCGTGAGCGGTCAGTGTTAGCACGGTCAGACGCTGATCCGGCGGCAGCAAGCATACCGTGAGACACCGGTGTCAGGACAAGGGATTCGTACGGGAATCGAGCGGCTGGTGTGCGTGATGCACCTTTCAGGGCGATGGCATGTTCGTTGGTGTCCCCGAAGCATCATGGGACGGGCGGTCGGGGACTGAAGTCCCCGCCTACAGTCACGCCGTCGCTGCGCGACGGCCACCGGGAACAGCAGGCACTGGTGCGGCTGGAGCGTCGCGCAGCGACTGCAGGATCGTAGGCGGGGCTTTCAAGCCCCGACGCGGTGGCACGACGACATCAACATGCGATCGCCCTGATGCACCTTTCAGGGAATGTGTTGCAGGCCCCCGGCAGCCGCTATAATCGGTGGCGCAACACGGCGCGGGAATCTCCCGCGCCGCGCTCGTCGTTATGGCGCAGGCGAGCGCGTACGCAGACGCTCAGACGGTACCTGCCGCACGTGTGGGAAGGACGGAACCAGGCTATGGCTGACCGGACGGTGTATCTGACCCGGGAGGGCTTCAGGCGGCTCGACGAGGAGCTGGAGCAACTCCGGACGGTCAAGCGCCCGGAGGTCTCCGAACGCATCCGCCGGTCGAAGGACATGACCGACGTGACCGACAACGCCGAGTACGACGAGGCCAAGAGCGAGCAGGCGTTCGTCGAGGGGCGCATCGCCGAGCTTGAGGTGACGCTGGCGAGCGCCCAGATCATCGAGGAGACGGGGAGCACCGAGTTTGTCGGGCTTGGCTCCCGCGTGAAGGTCCGCGACGACGATGGCGAAGAGGACGACTATCGGATCGTCGGCTCGATGGAAGCGGACCCGAAGCGCGGCATGATCTCCAACGAGTCACCGGTCGGACGTGCGCTGCTGGGCAAGAAGCCTGGCGAGTCTGCGACCGTCGTCGCGCCCGGCGGAAGTTTCAACCTGACCGTGGTGACGATCGGCTAGGCCGATACCCCACGGTCAGGTTGCCAGGATCCGAGCGCCCCGCGCCGCTGGGCCGGCCCACTCGCACAGGCCGGCCGCTGTCTCGGCCGGGCGCTCCGGTACACTTGCCGGCGGACGGCAGTCCGCGCATCCCTCGGTTCGGCGCGCATGGTGCGCCCCGGCCGAGGCCCCGATCGCTTCTCTGTGAGTTCGTGCGTCGCCGTGGCCGGCGTCGCGACATCGGAGCAATGCCGTGACCCTGGACGAACGAGAGTCTCCAGACGGTACACCTGGAGACGAGCGCTCCGAGGACCGTCTCTTCGAGCAGCGTGTTGAGAAGCTCACCCGTCTCAAGCAAGCCGGCATCGATCCGTACCCGGCCCGCTTCACCCGCACGGATCTTGCCGCGGACGTGCTCAAGACCTACGACGCGGCGCCAGGACGCTCGGTCCGCGTCGCAGGCCGGGTCGTCGGCGGTATCCGCCGGATGGGTCGCGCGACCTTCCTGCACCTGCAGGACGTCAGCGGCAAGATTCAGGCGTTCTGCCGGCAGAACGACCTGGGCGCGGACCAGTACGCCATGCTCGATCTGGTGGACGTGGGCGACTTCCTGGGCGTCGTCGGCGAGACGATGCAGACGCGGACCGGTGAGATCAGCGTCCAGGCCCGTGAGATTCACATGCTCTCGAAGTCGCTCCGGCCGCTGCCAGAAAAGTGGCACGGGCTGCAGGATGTCGAGACGCGCTACCGCAAGCGCTATCTCGACCTGATCGCCAACCCCGAGGTGCTCGAGGTCTTCCGCACCCGCAGCCGCATCGTGCAGGAGGTCCGCACGTTCCTGGTGGAGCGCGACTTTCTGGAGGTCGAGACGCCGGTCCTTCAGCCGGTCCCCGGCGGCGGCTCGGCCCGGCCGTTCGAGACCTTCTACAACGCGCTGGATCGGACGCTCTCGCTGCGGATCGCGCTGGAGCTGTATCTCAAGCGCTGCGTGGTCGGCGGCATCGAGCGGGTCTTCGAGATCGGGCGCAACTTCCGCAACGAGGGGATCTCGCTCAAGCACAACCCCGAGTTCACGATGCTCGAGGTCTACCAGGCGTACGCCGACTACGAAGAGATCATGCGCCTGACCGAGGATCTGGTTGCCACGGTGGCCTACAAGGCGCTCGGGACCACGTTGATCGTGGTCAAGGGTGACATCACGGTGGACGTGTCGCCGCCGTGGGAGCGGAAGCCGCTGCGGCAGGCGATCTACGAAGGCTCCGGCGTGGACTACGACGAGCATCCGACGGCCGACTCGCTGGCGAAGGCGGCGGCGGATGCTGGCATGCGGGTCCAGCCGGGCTGGACCCGCGGCAAGCTCATCGACGAGCTGTTGAGCGTGTTCGTCGAGCCGAAGATCACCGCGCCGGTCTTCCTGGTGGACTATCCGTTGGAGCTGTCGCCGCTGGCGAAGAAGCGGACAGACCGCCCGGACATCGTGGAGCGCTTCGAGGCGTTCTGCGGCGGCATGGAGATCGCCAACGCCTTCAGCGAGCTGAACGATCCGCTCGACCAGCGCGAGCGCTTCATGGAGCAGGCTCGCCAGAAGGGCACCGGCGACCAGGAGGCGATGCCGTTCGACGCCGAGTTTCTGGAAGCGCTCGAGCACGGCATGCCGCCAACCGGCGGCATGGGGCTCGGCATCGACCGCCTGACGATGCTCCTGACGAACCAGGACAAGCTTCGAGACGTCATCCTGTTCCCGCAGCTGCGAAACGTGGAGTGAGGCCGTGCTGCCCCTGACACTGCTCAGAACCCAGCCAGACGTCGTCCGCGAGGCCTTGACCCGTCGGCGCGAAGACCCGAGCCTGGTCGAACTGGTGCTGGAGGTCGACCGGCGTCGGCGCGCGCTGGTTGACGAGCGCGACAATCTCCGCGCGACGCAGAATCAGGCCAGCAAGGGCGTCGGGCGCGGCGGCAAGCCGAGCGAGGAGGATCTCCAGCGACTG
Source organism: Chloroflexota bacterium (assembly GCA_020850535.1). NCBI lineage: Bacteria > Bacillati > Chloroflexota > Chloroflexota bacterium. The sequence goes on along the minus strand of JADZEM010000217.1, from coordinate 86,133 downwards.
CGCGAGATGCGTGAGCGCATCAAGCAGCTGGACGACGAGGCGACAGCCGTCGAGGCCGAGCTGAACGCGCTGGTGCTGGCGCTGCCGAACCTCGTCGATCCGTCCGTGCCCGATGGCGAGGACGAGTCCGACAACGTCATCGTCCGGACGGTAGGCGAGCCGGAAACGTACGCGTTCGAGCCGCAACCCCACTGGGATCTCGGCGAGAAGCTCGGCATCATCGATTTTGAGCGCGGCGTGAAGCTGTCCGGTGCGCGGTTCTACCATCTGCGGGGGGCGGCCGCGCGCATGCAGCGCGCGCTGATCCACTGGTTCCTCGACGTGCACACGCGGGAGTTCGGCTTCACCGAGATCTACCCGCCGGCCATCGTCAAGGAAGAGGTGATGGTTGGGAGCGGCCAGCTCCCGAAGTTCCGCGAGAACCTCTACCACGACGCGGAGGACGATGTCTGGCTGATCCCGACCGCCGAAGTCGTGCTGGTCAACATCCACGGCGGCGAGATCCTCTCGGCCAGCGATCTGCCGATCTACTACTGCGCCTACACACCCTGCTTCCGCCGCGAGAAGTTCTCGGCGGGCCGGGACGTGCGCGGCATCAAGCGTGGGCATCAGTTCGACAAGGTCGAGATGGTCAAGGTCGTCGATCCGTCGTCGTCGGACGCCGAGCTTGACGCGATGGTGGCGCAGTCTGGCCTGCTCCTGGAGCGGCTCAAGCTGCCGTACCAGGTTATGCAGCTCTGCACCGGCGACCTCGGCACGGCGATGATGAAGACGTATGACTTGAACGTCTGGGCGCCGGGCTGCGGGGAGTGGCTGGAGGTGGCGTCGTGCAGCACGGCCGGGGAGTTCCAGGCCCGCCGCGCGAACCTGCGCTACCGGGCCGAAGCGGGTGGACGGCCGGCCTTCCCGCACACGCTCAACGGCTCCGGGCTGGCGCTGCCCCGCGTGATGATCGCCATCATGGAGACGTACCAGCAGGCTGACGGCACGATCCGCGTGCCGGAGGTGCTGAAGCCGTGGATGGGCGGCATCGAGGTCATCGGCCCGATGAAGTAGCTGATGGCCGGGCGACGAGGCTACTCGACGTCGGGCAGACTTGCGACGCCATGTTGCCAGCATCCGCCCCAGCTATTCGCTGCTCAATCAGTTCGATGAACTCAAGACGCTCAATGGCGTCACGTACCGTCGCATCGTCAGGTACGGACTGGATCGCCCTCACCATCTCGGACTTCGTGATCATGGTTGTGCCCCCTGCATCGGTCAACAACGCACGTAGCGTGCAGGGCAGACCCGACGCGGGCGTGGCGGTGAGCCTCAGGAGGCGAGCCTCAGGAGGCGGCCCAGCGGCTCAGCGCGTCCTTCCGCAGGATCACGATGCGCCGGCCACGCCGGGTGATCGCGCCACGATCCTCGAACGACCCCAGAAGCTGATTGACACGGGGGCGCGTCGCACCGATCATCCCTGCCAGATCCTCCTGCGTGAGTGCGGCCTGGATCTCGATGCCCGTCGAATCGTCCTTGCCGTGAGTGTCCGCCAGCTCCAGCAGCTTCTTGGCCAGCCGCCCCTGCAAGTCGAGGAACATCAGGTCGCCGACCTCTGAGCTGAGGCGGCGAATGGTTGCGGCGAGCCCCGCCAGGACGCCTTCGACGGCGGCCGGGCTGCGTCGCAGCAATTCCAGGAAGTCCTCGCGGCTGAGCGTGGCCGAGGTGACCGGCTCCAGCGCGACCACCGTGGCCGAGCGCGGCTCGCCGTCCAGCAGCGCCATCTCGCCATGCACGTCGCCGGGCCCCATAACCGTCAGGACGGCTTCCTCGCCTGTCTCGGACGGCAGCACGACCTTCACCCGCCCGTCGAGCACGACGTGGAGCACGTGCCCGGGGTCGCCCTGGTGGTACAGCGTCTCGCCCCGACGGAAGCTGCGGCGCTTCAGCGTGGGGATCAGGCGCTCAAGCTCGGCGGGCGGCAGTGACCCGAGGACGATGGACTTGCGCAGCAGTTCGAGGTCCATTGACGTGGCCATGACACCCCCTCGCCTCCGTCGAGTGTACTGGTTCGGTCTCAGCTGGGGCGTCCCCCAGGGAACAGTCGATCGGGCGAGCGTCACGGCTCGGCCTCAGGTTGGGACGCGGGCGCGCTCCTCGTGGACGTAGCGCAGCATCTCATCGAGGACGGTCTGTCGACCACGCGCGTATGCGTCGTCGAACGTCGCCTCGCCCAGCTCCTGGACCAGCTCGCCTCGAAGCCGGAGGTAGTGGCTCTCCTCGCGCGGATTGCGCCGCGAGGCGCCGCGTTCGAGGATCGCATCTGCACAGCCAATCAGCAGCGCCGCGCGCAGATACTCCTGGCGGCCTCCGGCGGTGAGCGCGAGGTACTGGAGGCAGCGTGCCGTCCACCAGTCCTCGCGCAGCTCGCGGAATGCTGCGAGCGCTTCGAGGAAGAGCGGCTCGGCGTCGTCGTAACGCTGGACGTCGTAGTAGAGGTTGCCGAGCTTCGGTACGCACGAGCCGAGCAGATAGCGCTCCCCGATGTCTCGGGCCATCGCGCTGGCGCGCAGCAGCAGCCTCTCGGCCTCGTCAAAGGCGCCGACACGCCGGGCATGAGCGCCAAGCTGCGAGACGGCGAGGGCCTGTCCCCAGCGGTCCGTGGTGGCTTCGAGCAACTGCGCGCTGACGTCCGAGGTCCGCCACGCCGCATCGCGGTCCAGCCGATCGGTCTCGTAGAAGTACGTCTCGATGATGCCGCGGTAGCTCAGCGAGCGGCCGGCTGTCATCCGGTCCCCCAGCGAGAGCGCCAGCTCGTAACCCTGGTCGAGCAGCGCGTGGGCCTCATCGTAGGCCCCCTGGATCATCGCCAGCGTGCCGGCCGCGTACAGGGCGCGTGCCCGCGCTGGTTGGGCCTCGTCGCCAAGCTCCCACGACAACGCCTCCGACAGCCACCGTCGCCCCTCGGAGACGTGCCCGCCGAGCCACCAGAACCAATGGAGCGCCCCGGCGAGCCGCAGCCCGGCCAGGCCGGCCGGGCTGCCCCCGGGCGTTTGCCGACCCTGAGCGTGAGCAGCGGCACACCAGGTGAACGCCACGGAGAGGTTCCCCAGCTCGCGTTCCAGCCGGTCGAGCCAGCCCACCTGCTCGGCGGTCAACAGCTCGGGATCGGCGGCCTCGGCCAGCGCGAGCAGGTACTCCGTCAGGCGGGCGCGCGCGGCGAACGTCTCGTCATGCAGGTCAAGCTGCTCAGCGGCAAACTCGCGAATCGTCTCCAGCAGCGAGTAGCGCGGCTCGCCCTCCACGGTGGACTGGCGGACGAGGCTCTTGTCCACGAGGGCGGTGATGGCGTCAAACGGGTCGCCGGTGTCCGTGGGGCGTCCGGCAGCGGGCGCTGGCGACTCAGCGGCCGAGGCGTCGGCGGTAACGGCCTGCAGCGCTTCGAGCGTCCACCCGCCGACGAATACCCCGAGCTGGCGGAACACCCGACGGTCGGCATCGCCCAGCAAGCCGTAGCTCCAGCCGATGGTGTCGCGCAGGGTGCGCTGGCGGGCCGGCAGATCGCGTGGCCCATCCGTGAGGATCGGCAAGCGACGGTCCAGGCGGCTCAGCAACGCTTTCGGGGGGAGCAGACGGATCCGCGCGGCCGCCAGCTCGAGCGCCAGCGGCAGTCCGTCGAGCCGCCGGCAAATCTCGGTCACGGCAGGGGCATTCTCCTCCGTCAACGCGAAGCTGTTGCGGACGGCCTGCGCGCGCGTCACGAAGAGGCGTACCGCGTCGCTGGCCGCGTACTGCTCGAAGGTTGCGCCATCGGGCGGGGGCAGCGGCAGCGGCGGCACGTTGATGTCGTACTCCTGCGAGAGGTGCAACAGCTCGCGGCTGGTGACGACGATGCAGAGGGCCGGGCAGCCGGCCAGGAGCGCCGCCACGACCGGGGCGGCTGGCTGGACGTGCTCGAAGTTGTCGAGTACCAGCAGGCTTTGACGCCCGCTGAGCGCATCGATCAGCGAGTCGAGCATCGGTTGCGCGCCGCGCTCCTGCACGCCGAGCGCCCGAGCGATGGTCCGCTCCACCAGCGCCGCATCGGTGACTGGGGCCAGTGGAACGTACTGCACGCCGTCTTCGAAGTGTGGCAGCAGCGCGGCGGCCAGCTGGACCGCCAGTGACGTCTTGCCCGTCCCGCCAGTGCCCGTGAGCGTCAACAGGCGGACTCGCTCGTCCAGCACGAGGCGGACGCAGCGGTCCAGCAGCATGTCCCGGCCGATCAGCGGCTGGCGCTGGACGGGGAGGCCCGCCGGAGCGCCGAGCGTGCGGGGCGGTGGGAACTCGCTCGGCAGCGCGCTGACGACCAGTTGAATCAGGTGCTCGGGCCGCGGGAGATCCTTCAAGACGTGGTGGCCGAGATCTCGCACCGAGATGCCCTCCGGCAAGGCCCGGCCGACGAGCGCCCGCGTCGTCTGGGACATGACGATCTGGCCGCCGTGCGCCGCCGAGCAGAGCCGGGCCGCGCGATGCACGTCCAGGCCCGTGTAGCCGTCAGCGGTACGCTCCGGTTCGCCGGTATGCAGGCCCATCCGAACGCGGATCGGCTCGTCGTCGGGCCAGAGCTCGGTGGCGAGCGCCTGCTGTGCGCCGACCGCTCCAAGGATGGCGTCCTGAGCCGAGGCGAATGCGACGAAGAGGGTGTCGTGCTGGGCGTCCACGAGTTGGCCACGATTCGGCCCGACGGCGTCCAGCACGATCTCGCGGTGCCGTGCCACCAGCTCGGGATACGACGCGCCGAGCCGTAGCACGTGGCGTGTCGAACCCTCGATGTCGGTGAACAGCAACGTCACCGTACCGTCTGGAAGACCTGAGGAGTCGGGGGCCATCCTGTGGTGCTCGCCTCTGTCGGTCAGAACGAAAGTACCTGATGCCGCCGTCATGAGGCGGTGCTCGTTAGTATGAGCGATCCGCGTGCGACCCAGTGTACCGCGTTCACCCGTCTTGAATCGTTGGTTTGCCGCTACGCGCCCAGGGCAATCGCATGATGACTGCGTCGTGCAGCGTCGTCGGGGGGGGGAGGTAGACCTGGCCCCTGCTATGCAGATTCCGTCGTCACGTTGGTCTACGAGACGCCGCGCTGCTCCAGCGGTGGCGCGGTCGGCTCCTCGCCGGGCGGCAGGCAGACGATCTTCCAGTCAGCATGTTGGCGGAGATCCGCCTCGACGGGCACATGCACGGCGTTGCGGCGGGCGTCCAGGTGCAGCCGGATCTGCGGCAGATGGAGCGTCGCCGCATCGACGCCGGTGACCACGCCGCGCCAGCCCCGGTACGGCCCGGTGACGACCTCGATCCAGTGACCGATGGCGTACATCGGGACGGTCGAGAGCAGCGCGCTGACTACGTCATGGTTCAGGTGTGAGCCAGCGATTTGCCGCAGCATGACCGCCACCCGGTCGAGCGGAAAGGCTGGCTTGTACGGCCGGGCCGAGGCCAGGGCGCAGAACACGTCGGCCACGGCGGCGATCTCGGCGATCAGCAGGATGCGCGTCGGTCGAAGCCGGTCGGCCTCCAACCGCAGGATGCGATTGTTGCCCACAAGCTGGCGCGGGTAGCCGGAGCCATCCTGCTTCTCATGGTGCTGGTAGGCCACGTGCGCCGGCAGCGTGCTGAACAGCGGCAGGCGGCGCACCAGCTCGAAGCCGAGCAAGGGGTGCTTCTTGATCTCCTCGAACTCTTCGAGCGTCAGGCGGCCGGGCTTGTTGACGATGGCCGGGTCGATGTAGACCTTGCCGATATCGTGCAGCAGCGCTCCGAGCGCCAGCTCGCGAATCTGGCTGTCCGGCAGGCCGAGGTTGCGCCCCAGCACGATGGCGACGATGGCGACCTCAACCGAGTGCTCAAACGTGTAGTCGCTGTGGGTCTTCAGCGATTCGAGGCTGGCGACGGCATCCGCGCCGAGGATCTCGGCCATGATCCGCTCGATGTCGCGGTAGAGCGCTTCCAGCATCGACATGCCGTCGCTCGGCAGTTGCAGGACGCGGTCGCCAAGCTGATCTGTCGGGCGGCCAGCCGACCTGCCACGGCTGGAGGACGGGGACGGCCGGGCGCCGGCGCCACTGGACGGCGCTCTGCTCGGCATCACGCCGGCCGTCACCGCCACGATCTCGAACATCCTGGCGACGTGGGCGGCCGTGCTGGCCCGCACCTGCGCTGAGACGATGTCCACGGGCCGCACGTCGTCAGACAGGCCGTCCTCGACGTGCACCGTGAAGAAGCCGCGTTGCCGCAGCGCTTCGACGTAGGCCTCGGTCAGGACCGTCCCCTCGGCGAGCAGGACGTCCCCGCGCTCGGTGAAGACCGCCCGGGCCAGAACGTTGCCGGGGCGCACGGACGACAGGTCTCGAACGTGCATCTGCTCCTCACCTCCTCATGCGCCAGTCATGCAGTGCGCGGGTCGTTTGACGGGTCGACGTTCGACGTCGGCCGGACTGGCCGCACGGGCGGCCGCGAGGCCCGCCCGTTTCTCCCAACGATGCGCTCACGACAAACGAGACTGGCTGCCGAACAGGCGGCCGGCGGTTGCTCGGCCCGACCGGTGCAGCTACCGGCGAAGCCTGCAACAGAACCAGGAATGCCGTCGCTAACTTGCGCGGCGCGCCAGGTCAACCCCGCGCGTCAGCCCCTGCGGCCCTGCCGTCCCGTCCGCCGTCTCGACCTGACCGGCCGTCAGGTGGAAGCGCCCGACCAGACCCCGCAGATGCTCGGCAGCGTGCGCCATCGCCTCCGCCTGGGAATTCATCTCCTCGACCCGCGTCGACATGTCGACGACGGACGCCTCAACGATGCGCGCGTCGTCAGCATTCTGCTCGGAGATCGAGGCGATACCAGAGGTCAAATTGACAACCTCGCCGGCCTGGGCTGCCATCTGCTCCGTCGCCGCCGAGTTCGCCTCGACCCCGCCGGCGATTTCCTCCATCGTATCGACGACCGAGCGCGCCCCCGTTGACATCCCCTGCGCCGCCGCCGCGATCTCGTTGACCTGTCCCACAGTGGCATCGACCTCCTGGAGGATCCGTTCGAGGGCTGCGCCGGCCAGGGCGGCCTTCGCCATCCCGCGCTCGACTTCCGTGGAGCCGTCGGCCATCGCCGAGACAGCCTGGCGGGTGCCCGCCTGCACGTCGTCGATCAGCGCCCCGATCTCGCGGGTCTCCCGCTGGGACCGCTCGGCCAGCTTCCGGACCTCGTCCGCCACCACCGCGAAGCCGCGGCCAGCATCGCCAGCCCGGGCGGCCTCGATGGCAGCGTTCAGCGCCAGCAGGTTGGTCTGCTCGGCGATGTCGTTGATGGTGCCGACAACGGCCCCGATCCGCTCCCCGAGTGCCCCGAGCTCCTTCACCTTCGCCGAGGCGTGGTGGACGACCTCCTTGATCTGCTCCATGCCGCTGACCGTCTGCTGCACGGCGCCGGCGCCCTGGTGGGCCGAGTCGCGTGTGCTCCGGCTGGCATCCGCGACGGCCTACACGGTCGCGGCCATCTGCTGCACGCTGGCGGCCATCCGCGCCGACGTGCCAGACGCCGTCTGAACCTGGTGGGCCTGCTGCATCGCGCCGCGCGCCACGCTGTCAATCGCCTCTGTGAGCTGGCCGACTGCCGCGTTGGAATGGTGGGCGGACTGGCTGGTCTCGCTGACGCCGCCGACCACCTGTTGAATCGACCGCGACACCTGCTGCACCACGTCGCCGGTCCTGGCCGCCGTCTGGCCAAGCTCTGTCGAGGTGCCGGCCAGCCGGTCGGCCGTGGCCGTCACCTCCCCGAGCAGCTCTCGGAGGTTGCCGACCATCTCGCGGAACGCGATGCTGAGCGCATCGTGCTCAGACTGTGGCTCGACGTCCATGGCGAGGTCGCCGGCCGCGACGGCATCGGCGACGGCCGCCATCTGTCGCTGATACCGCACCATGCGGCTCATCGCGGTCGCCATCTTGCCGATCTCGTCGGCGGACTCGGCATCGACGGTCTCGCGCAAGTCGCCCTCGGCCAGCCTGGAGGCCACCGCGCCGACCCTGTTGATCTGGCGAACCAGGACGCGCGCCACCAGCCACGACACCGTACAGATCACCGCGACGGCGACGGCCAGCGCACCGGCGAGCGCCGCGCCCAGGGACATCGCCGGCGCCAGCACCTCGTCACGGCTCTGGGAGCTTGTGGCAACCCAGCTCAGCCCGGGGTAGGAGGCGTAGCCGGCGGAGTTCGCCCAGCCAGCCATGACTGCACTGTCGCCGGCCGTCGACACGCCGTCACGGTGGCCGGTCGGCGCGGCCCTCGCCAGTGTCGCACGCTGGTCAGCCGACGGCGACGCCTGGAGGATCTGAGCAGCGTCGTCGTGGATCAGCGGCAGGCCCCGCAGCGAGAGCAGCCCGAGCCGCATCGTCTCCATGCCGTCGCGGCGCGCCCGGTCCTGGACCTCTTTCAAGATCTGGGTGGCAACGTCCCAGTTGAAGCGGTTGGTCCAGACGCCAACGATCCGGCCGTCGACGTCCTTGATCGGCGCGCTGAAGCTGAGAGCGAGGTCTGCCCCGGAACTCTCCCCATAGACAGCCCGCATCAGGTCGTCGTGGTGCAGGTCTTCGACCAGCGCAGTCGTGTCCTTGATCTGCCCCGCCATCGCCTCGCGGTACCAGCGCTCGCCGCTGACATCGCGCTGCAACAGGGCCTGGGACGTTGGAAGGGGTTTGCCGTCGAGATCCACGCTGTTGACGGCCACGATATGGCCCTGGGCGTCCGCCACGATCATGAGCTTGTAGATCGGGCTGTAGACGCCCATCATCGTGTCGATCCAGGCGGCGATGCGCTCCGGCTCCATCGAGCGGGCTGGCGCGCTCAGCGCATAGGCCTGGACGTCGCCGTAGCGCTCGAAGAGGTTGCGGTCCAACTTGTCGATGGCCTGGAATGCCACGTCCTCGACACGCTGCCCGGCGGCGTCGATGACTGTCCGCTCAGCGGAGCGGTACGCGAAAACGCTGACTGCCAGCATCGGCACGAGGCCGAGCAGCAGAAACGCCGACAGAAGCTTCGTTCGAATCGATCGCTCGTTGAGCCACGGCATCGCATGCCACCCATTTCTTGACCGTATCCCCCCCACCATCACCTGCAACGCCGTCGTGATGGCTGGTGTGATGGGTGGCCCGCGAGCGCGCCACATTTTGTGCGGGCCGCACAAACGACGTTGGGCATACGTCACAACTCAGCGGCCTTCAGGTGGCTGCGACAGGCCAATCACCGCGTGCGAGCGGCGGCCATCCCGTACCATTCAGCCATTCGGCCGTACAGGGGGCCTGCGCCGCTCGAGCCGTGGCAGCACGCGATTCCCGGGCTGCCGCCCATGCCGCGCTCCCAACCCGCACGCCTGGAGATGGTGAGCGTACCGTATGACACGATACTTTCTGACCGGCGGGGCTGGCTTTCTGGGCATCAACCTCAGCCGCTTCCTGCTCGCGCGCGGCCACGAGGTCGTCACCTACGATCTTGCGCCGTTCGACTACCCTGACGCGAAGGGCCGGGTCACCGCGATCACCGGCGACATCCGCGACCGGGCGGCCCTCTGGCGGGCGATGCAGGGTGCGGACGTGGTCATCCACACGGCTGCCGCGCTCCCGCTCTACTCGACGCAGGACATCCTGACCACAGACATCACCGGCACCCGCAACGTGCTGGAGATCGCCCTGCAACACGGCATCGACCGCGTCGTACACATCTCCTCAACGGCGGTTTATGGCATCCCGGATCACCACCCGCTCTACGAGGATGACCGGCTCATCGGGGTCGGCCCGTACGGCAAGGCCAAGATCAAGGCCGAGCAGTTGTGCGAGAGCGCCCGCGAGGCCGGACTCTGCGTCCCGATCCTCCGGCCAAAGTCGTTCGTCGGGCCGGAGCGCCTGGGCGTCTTCGCGCTGCTCTACGACTGGGCGCACACTGGCCACAACTTCCCGAACATCGGGATGGGGAACAACCGCTACCAGCTGCTCGACGTGGCCGACCTCTGCGACGCGGTGTACCTGGTGGCGACCGGCGAGCGTGAGGAGGTCAACGACACGTTCAACATCGGAGCGGCCGAGTTCACGACCTGGAAGCAGGATGTCCAGGCGGTGCTGGACGAGGCCGGCCACGGCAAGAAGGTGATCCCGCTGCCCATCGTTACACCGATGATCTGGACGCTGCGGCTGCTGGAAGCGTTCAACCTGTCGCCGCTGTACAAGTGGGTCTACGAGACGGTCTCGAAAGACTCGTTTGTGTCCATCGAGAAGGCGCAGCGCGTGCTCGGCTTCGATCCGAGGTACTCGACAGCCGAGGCGATGGTCCGCAACTACCACTGGTACGTCGAGCACCTGGACCAGTTCGAAGGGACGGCCGGCGTCTCGCACCGGGTGCCGTGGAAGCAGGGCATCCTCGGACTCGCCAAGCTGGTCTTCTAGCGGGCCTCAGAGCAATTGCGTGATGACCTTGTCGTGATGCATCGTCAGCGCTTGACTCTGGCCGGCTTTAGGCCGTCACCTGTGGACAGACGTGTCAAGTTCCTGAAGGTGGGTGTATGCTGGAGAGGTCTGCTCCTTTGGACTCGCCTGGGCGCATCGCCTCTCTGGGTAGAGGCTGGCCAGAGGCCCTTTGTGGCCTCGGTACTTCGGCGCAACGGATGACGGCGTCGCCTTCCTGCCAGGTCGTGTGCTGATCGGGATCTGTCGCCGCCAGCGTGCGGCCCCGATACGTCCGGGCGAGGGGCCGGATCAGTTCGCCCCGCCAGCCGGGCCGGCCTCGGCCCGGCTGGGTCGGCGGGCGATCCCGCCGACCCGTGATGTTCTTGGCCGGGCGCACGACGTAGCGCGTCGCCTTGGCGTCCTGGAGCTGCCGGATCTCGAAGCCGGCATCGAGCACCTTGCATCGAGCCGCCTCTGCGTTTTGTCGAGTCTGAACACCCCGACACTACCGCGCCGGTCGGCTCGTTTGCTTTCCTCCCTCGCCACGTCCTCGTTTCCCCAGCTCAGGTACCGGAAACTGAAGCCTCAGGATATCTGGCAAAGGCCTCTCGACCCCCCACTTGAAGTTCTCTGTATCATCCGAGCGAGACTGTCGAACGGGGTGTGCCCATGACTGACGCGCGTGCCGAGCTTCTCGACTTCTCAACGCCACCGGAATCCATAATGGCCCAGCGAGACGATCTTGGCCGCTGGTACAAGGGCGACCATTTTAACGTCCTTCCGAGCAAGTCGGAGATGCGGCGCGACGGGCTGGCGACGGCATTGCACGGTTGGAAGCCGGCAGCCCCCATCATCCACGCCGAAACCCGGGTCTTTGCGATGGGCTCCTGTTTTGCCGCCTACTTCATTCGCTGGCTGGCGGATCAGGGCTTCAATCGCGAGGTCGCCTCGCCATACGGCGCGATCACGAAGGGAGCATTCCCCTTCGAAAACGTGGCAGTAGTCGCACAACAGTTCCGGTGGGCGTTCGAGGGTCTGGACGGTCGAGAGTTACTATGGGTCGATCCAGAGAAGCAGCTCGTCAAGGCAACCGAGGAGCGCCGACTCTCCACGCGTTTCGCGATCGAGAACGCCGAGGTGCTCATCGTCACGCTCGGGCTCTCAGAAGTATGGTACGACCGTGTGACTGGCGAGCCGCTCTGGCGCGCCGTACCGATACGCTACTTCGATCCAGAACGACACAGCTTTAGGGTGATTAGCGTCGCGGAAACCATCGAACAGTTGGAACTCATTGAACGCATCCGTGCCAAGTACGTGCCGAACCTGAAGATCGTCTATACCGTGTCTCCGGTCCGACTGAAGGCGACTTTCCGTCCAATCTCCACGTTGACGGCGAACTCCGTTTCCAAGGCAATCATCCGGGCCGGACTTGACGAGTTCCTTCGAGGTCGCTGGAAGCAGGTTGGTCGAGACTATTTCTATTTCCCGTCATACGAGATTGTCACTGACACCTACCGTGATGCCTTCGAAGAAGATGCCCGTCATCCACACGAAACCGTCGTTGGTCAAGTGCTGCGAATATTTGCCCGCCACTACACGAGTCTCAGCGTTGATGAGGTCAGGACACTAGACGAATCGCTCGATGGCACCGACAGGATAGCTCAATCGCGCATTGAGGAACTGGAAGTTCGGGCTGCCGAGTTGCAGCGAATCTGCGACGAACGGTTAGAGGTTATTCAGGGACTAGCAGAGGCCGCACAGGAGCGGCTCGACCTCATCAATCGACTTGATTCCCAATGCTACGAACTGCAGAAGCGGCTCACGCTTCATGGCCTACAGGACTAGGCTCGACCTCCGCCATTTTGGCGGTAGAGCGGCAGTGAGTTGATGGAACATGGCTCCCTCGTAGACCCTGGAAGTGCCAACGACCAGGGAGGGAGCCATGCCCGAGATCGTCTCACCGAGCACGTTCGTGGGGCTGCTCGTAGCGTTCGAGCCGTGTTTCCACGCGCCGAGCTATCGGACGTTTGGGCTGCTGGTGGCGGGGTGGATCCACTGCCAGGGGCGGCGGATGATCGCGGCAGTAGCGCCTGCGCCCAAACAGTACGCGCGGCCTACTCCGGCGCGACCACGTCCGGTGCGTCCACGGTGACCACGTCGGTACCGGCCTCTTCGGGGGGTGGGCCGGGGATGTGAAGGTCCGGAACCGCGCTGCCGGCCAGGGCGGCCTTCAACGGCCTCGCCACCTCGCCGCGCTCCCCGACGGCGATCTGGTGCAGCCCGAGCCAGCCGGCGAGCCGCTGCAGCTCCGGCGCAAGCTCGACGGCGATGCCATCAGGATCGCGGCCCTCTTCGGCGAAGGCTCCATGCACCAGCAGCACCCCGTTCTTGCGGTCGGCCTTCAGGTCTACCCGCCCGACCAGCGTCTCGCCAAGCAGGAACGGCAGCACGTAGTAGCCGAACACGCGCTTGTGCGCCGGCGTGTAGATCTCCAGGCGCAGGAAGAAGTCGAACAGCCGCTCGGCGCGGTCGCGGAACCAGACCAGCGAGTCAAACGGCGAGAGCAGCGCGCGGGCACGTACCCAACGCGGGATCTGGGCCTCGCGGTGCAGGTAGGCGACGCCGCTCCAGCCCTGGACACGAACCTGCCGCAGTTCTCCCGCCTCGACCAGCTCATCCAGGCGTGCCTGCGCCCCGGCGCCCCGGATCCGGAAGTAGTCCTTGATGTCGCTGGCCGTCGCCACGCCGAGGCAGCGCGCCCCGATCCGCAGCAGCTCGCGCTGCGCGTCGTCGCGGCCCGGCGTGGGCTGCTGCAAGATGGACGGCGGGATGACGCGCTCCGGCAGATCGTAGAACCGCTCGAAGTTGGTTCGCCGGGCGATGGCGATGCGGCCCGACCAGAACAGGAACTCCAGCGCCCGCTTGCCGTCGCTCCAGCCCCACCACGGCCCGGTGCGGGCGGCCTCTTCGCCGAACGCGCCGGCCGACAGCGCTCCCCGCTCGACAATCGTCGCGTGGACGTGCTCCACAAAGTCGGGGCGCTCCTGGGCGATCCGTGCGATGCCGTTCCAGACGCCCTCGCCGTTGGATGCTCGGTCCATCCGCCAGCGGAACAGCGGCTGCGCGGCGACCGGCAGGAACGACGCCTCGTGTCCCCAGTACTCGAACAGCTCGCGCCGTTCGTAGGCGAGGTGCTCCAGCAGGCGCGCGGGGTACGGCCCGAGCCGCGAGTAGAGGGGCAGGTACTGGGTCCGGACCAGCACGTTGACGCTGTCGATCTGGAGGACGCCGATCCGTCCCAGCACGCGCCGGATCAGGCGGACATCGACCGCACCGCTCGGAGGGCGGTCGGAGAACCCCTGGGCAGCCAGAGCGACGCGGCGGGCCTCGGCCTGCGAGAGATCGACGGTGGCCATGCGCCTCCTACCCTCTCTAGAACATCCGGTCGGGAAGGGTACATGTTGGCGGGCCGGTCACACCATACCTGCAATTCCTGACAGGTGTCGCTGGGAAACGGCACAATTGCCCGCAAGCGCTCCCGATTGTGGGATAGCCCACGTTGTGGGATGGCCCACGTTGTGGGATAGCCCACGTTGTGGGATAGCCCACGGTTGCATCGTCTGCCGCGGTGGGCCGACGCTCGCCGGTCGGCTCGACCCCGCCCCCGAGGTGCTGGATGAATCGCCTGTCACGCTCACTTGTCGCGCTCGCCGTGGCCGCGCTGCTCGGGCCCGTGCCGCTCGCGCCGATGCGTCCCATCGAGGCACTGGCCGCGCCGCTCGGGCAGGAGGTCTGCTCGCGGCCGAACGAGCCGCCACCGCCCGTGCCGGGCGATCCAAACGGGGGGAGCTTCTGGGGCCGTTACCGCCAGCCGCTGCCGCCAGCCGAGGTCTACAACCCGCCCGGCCCGAAGCGCGTCGGCTTACAGGCCGGACACTGGCGGGTGGAGGAGACGCCGGCTGAGCTGCGCGGCCTCGGGCCGGGCGCCAGCGGCGGCGGTCGCGCGGAGTGGGAGGTCAACCTCGACCTCGCCGAGCGCACGGCGACGATCCTTCGCGCGCACGGCGTGGTGGTCGACATCCTCCCGTCCACCATCCCGGTGGAGTACAAGGCCCACGTCTTCCTCTCGATCCACGCCGATGGCGACGAGGCCGGCGTCCGGCGGGGCTACAAGCTGGGCCGCGCGGCATGGTCAGCCACGCCAGAGGCGGACGACCGGCTGATGGCCGCCATCACCGACACCTACGGACCGGCCACGGCTCTGCCAGTAGATCCAGTCGGCGCGTCGCGGCGCATGACGGCGTACTACGCCTTCAACAGTCGGCGGTACTGCCACGCCATCGCGCCGGGGACGCCAAGCGCGATCCTGGAGGCCGGCTACCTCACGAGCGCCGTGGACCGGCAGATTCTGCTCGTCGATCCGGAGGCGGCGGCGCGCGGCATCGCGGCCGGCATCCTGCGCTTCCTGGAGATCCCCCGGGAGTTCTAGACCGGTCGGGGGTTTTTCAGCCCCCGACGAACCTGCGCGGCGACGCCTTCATGCAATCGCTCTGACGGCACCGCGCATCGGTATGATCTCCGATGGCCCGGCCGGTGGCGGCCGACCGGCCCCTCTCACCGGAAGGAGCATCGACCAATGGCGGACGCCACACTTTCGCCTGCCCGGGCGGCGGGCCACCCATTGCCGAGCGCCAGCCCCGAATCGCTCGGCCTCGATCCCGAGCGGCTGGAGCTGCTGTACCAGGCCGTCCAGGCCGGCATCGACGCCGGCCAGTACCCGGGCGCGGCGGTCGCGCTGGCCCGACACGGCAAGCTCGCCGCCTCGAAGACGTTCGGGGAGGCCCGCCTCGGGGCGCCGGCCACCGACGACACCCTCTGGCTGATGTTCTCGAAGACCAAGCCCATCACCACGTCGGTGATCTGGCAGCTGGTCGAGCGCGGCGTGCTGGCCTTCGACGACAAGGTGTCAGCCTACATCCCCGAGTTCGCGCGGCACGGCAAGGGCGACATCACGCTCTATCAGGTGCTCACCCACCAGGGCGGCTACCCGAACTCGAAGGTCACAGCCGCAGCGTGGGCCGACCACGACGTGCTGCGCCAGCAGGTCGCCGATTTCACACTTGAATGGACGCCCGGCTCGCGGATGCACTACCACGGCGAGTCGGCGCACTGGACGGCGGCGGTGGTGATCGAGGCCGTGACCGGCAAGGACTACCGAACGGTCATCCGCGAGCAACTGCTCGATCCGATCGGCATCACTGACCTGCTCGTCGGCGTTCCGGAGCGCCAGCAGGGCCGCTGCGTGGACATGCACACCCTCGAGGACGGCCGGCAGACGCCGAGCGACGACTGGAACTCGGCGGCCTGCCGGGCGGCCGGTCGACCGGGCGGCGGTGGCTACACTACGGCGCCGGCGCTCACGGCCTTCTACCAGATGCTGCTGGCGGGCGGGACGCTCAACGGGAAGCGGGTGCTCTCACCGCGCACCATCGCGTACACGACGAAGAACCACACCGGGGACCGTGTGGACACCAGCCAGGGCGTCCCGATGCATCGCGGGATCGGCGTCTACCTGCGCGGGGACACGTCCATCGGCTGGATGACGGGGACGCTCGCGCCGGCGTCGACGTTCGGGCACGGCGGCGCCGGCTCGTCGATCTCCTGGGCCGATCCGACGAGCGGCCTGTCGTTCACCTACATCCAGAACAGCCGGCGCGATGGCGAGTGGATCCGGCGGCACCTCGACTGCATCAGCAACATCGTGCACAGCGCGCTGGTCGAGCCATAGGGGGACTCACCACCGCTGCCCCCCGTTCTCACCGCGACGGCTGGCAGCTTCCTCGGCGTCGCTCGTACGATCTGGCGGGAGGCTTCCTGATGAGCGCAGCGTCTCGACCGCCAGCGATCCCGACCGTCCAGATCGACAACGCGCGGGTGCGCGTCACCGAATGGCGCTTCCCGCCCGGCACGACGACCGGCTTTCACCGTCACGAGTTCGACTACGTGGTGGTGCCGATGAGGACCGCGACACTCCGCATCCTGCTGTCAGATGGCGAGATGGCAGGCAACCTCGTGGCCGGCCAGTCGTACACGCGAACGGCCGGTACCGAGCACGAGGTCGTCAACGAGAACGCCTTCGAGGTCATCTTCGTCGAGACGGAGCTGAAGTAGGATCGACGCACGCGATGCGTGACACGTCGTTGCCGGCCAGGCGAGCAGCGCGCCCGGGACGAACCCGTCCCGGGCGTTCTGTTCGTCAAGGGCTGGACGAGATCAGGGCTCGTCGCGGTACTGCCGAATGCCGCGCATCGGGAACCGCTCGTAGGCGTGGGCGCGCAGCGCGTCCTCGTCCAGGTCGATGCCCAGGCCCGGGGTCTTGGGCAGCGGCACGTAACCGCCCTCCTGGAGCAGCGGCGGCTTCGCGATGACCTTGCCGAGATCCTCGAAGTTGACGAAGTACTCGGTGATGAGGAAGTTCGGCATCGTGGCCGAGGCGTGGACCGTCGCCGCGAGGCCGAGCATGGTGCTGTTGTAGTTGTGCGGCGACATCGCCACGAGATGGGCCTCGGCCATCGCGGCGATCTCTTTCAGCTCGAGGATGCCGCCGACGTTGCAGACGTCCGGGTTGAGGATGTCCGCCGACCGCCGCTCGAAAACCTCGCGGAACTCGGTCTTGGTGTACAGCTCTTCGCCGGTCATGATCGGCAGGTTGATCTTCTTACGAACCTCGGCCATCGCGTCGAGGTTGCGGGCCGAGACCGGCTCCTCAAACCAGTACGGCCTGTACTCCTCGATGGCGTTGGCGACCCGAATCGCGTTGATCGGCGCCAGCCGCCGATGGACCTCAACCATCAGGTCGATGTCCGGGCCGACGGTCTCGCGCATGATCCGGACACCGTCGATGGCGTGCTGCTCCTGCTCCTTGTCGATGTACGCACGCCAGGGGTTCGGGAACGGGTCCCACTTCAGCGCCGTGAACCCCTGCTCGACCAGCTCCAACGCCTTTGCAGCGGTCGCGTGGGGATCCTTGCCGCCGTCGCCCCAGCCGTTGGCGTACACGCGGATCTTGTCGCGGCACGGCCCGCCAAGCAGGTTGTAGACCGGCTGGCCGGCCGCCTTGCCGCAGATGTCCCAGAGCGCGTGCTCCAGGCCACTGATGGCCGAGTAGCACTCCATCGAGCCGCGCTTCCCGAGGAAGTCGTTGTAGGCCCAGTGCGTGAAATGCTTGATGGCCCACGGATCGCGGCCCTCCAGGTAGCGGGCCAGCTCGTGGATGGTGACCTCAATCGAGCGGTCGCGGTCAGACTGGGTGTACGCCTCGCCCCAGCCGTGGATGCCGTCGTCGGTGTTGACCTTGACGAACAGCAGGTTCTTGCCGCGACGCCCCGGGTGAACCAGGAACGTCTCGACGCTGGTGACCTTCATGCCGAGGTACCTCCCCTTCGGATGCCGGCAGGGTAGCACCTTCGACACAGCGTTCGTCGGAGGGCGCCGATTCGACCGAGAGGAGGCCCTCACCCCCCGGCCCCCTCTCCCTGTGCGCGGGAGAGGGGGAGGAACAACAGACTCGTGTGTCTCCCCCTCTCCCGCGCACAGGGAGAGGGGGCCGGGGGGTGAGGGCCTTCCCAGCCCCGGGGGAGAGGGCCTCCCAGCAGGCCAGCGTAAGGTTCGCGTGGCGTCAGACCCGGTAGTGCTTCTTCACGTCCTCCGCGAACCCGAGGTAGTCGCGCAGCGCCCACACGACCTCGAACTCCAGGTACTCGCGCATCGGGAGGCGGCCGAGGGCCGTCCGGTCGAGATCCTCGATCGACTCGACGTCCACCACGGCGATGACCCGCTTCTGCGCCGCCACCTTCCAGATCCCGACGACCATCCCGGAGTCGATGGTCTCCTTGGCGTGCTCGGCCTCCTGCGCCTCGACGTCCCACAGCTCATCCAGGCTGATCCGGCCCTCGTGGTTCCACTTCATCTGCACGTAGAACAGCATGCCTCACTCCATGGTCAGACGTGTGCCGCCAGCAAGCGGCGGCCGCGGCGAGACGCCAGCCTCACGCCAGCGCCGACGACGGGAACGTGTCAGGCCGCTGCCGTCGTGGCGATGCGGGCCTGGATGGCGACGGTCAGCGGGTGCTCCACTCCGAGCACTTCGGTGGCGAGGTCGAGCGGCGTCTTGCCGTCGTGGCCGCGCAGGTCGAGGCGCGCGCCAGCGTCCACCAGCACCTGGGCGCAGTCAGCGTAGCCGTGCCAGAGGGCATCGTGGAGGCCGGTGTAGCCGTTAGTGCCACCCTGGAAATCGAGGTTGATGCCCGGATGGGCAGCCAGCAGCCGCGCGATGTCGGCGTGGCCGTTGTAGACGGCCTTGTGGAGCGGCACGGCCTGAAAGCACGGCTCGACGGCGTTCACGTCCGCGCCGGCGGCCAGCAGCAGGGCCACGATCTCCGGGGTGCCGTCCCGTGAGGCCACATGCAGCGGGGTGTGGCCGTCGTTGAAGCCGTTCACGAGTGGGAAGCGCTCGTTCACGTCCGCGCCGGCAGCGAGCGCCGACCGCACACCCGCCTCATCCTTCGCCACCACAGCCTTCATCAGCACCTGGTGAGCGGCAAGGTCGCGGTCGTTCTGGAGCCGCTGCTGCACCATCGCATCAGACCGCACCAGCAGCTCTTTGCCGCGCGTGTTGACGTTCAGCTCGTACTTGAGATGATCCATCAACGAGAAGCCGTAGTGCGTCGAGAGGTTGAGTGTCGCCCCGCGCCCCAGCAGCAATTCGACGACGTCCGGGAACTTGAACCACAGCGCGTCCATCAGCGGCGTGTGGCCCGTCGTCGGCGCGACGCAGTCCACGAACGCGCCGGCGTCGAGCAGCATCTGGACCACCTCGACGCTGCCGCCCTGACAGGCCTTGTGCAGCGC
This sequence comes from Chloroflexota bacterium, assembly GCA_020850535.1. Lineage (NCBI taxonomy): Bacteria > Bacillati > Chloroflexota > Chloroflexota bacterium. The sequence continues at coordinate 66,787 of JADZEM010000217.1, read as the reverse complement.
CGAGCCGCCCGCCCGGCTGTCAGCAGCATGAACGTCCGCGCCGGCGTCCAGCAGCAGCCTGACGATCTCAGGCTTCGCCTCGCCGGCCGCGATCTGCAGCACCGTCAGGCCGGACTCGGCATCGCGAGCACGTGCGTCCGCGCCATCGGCGAGCAGCGACCGGACAGCATCGGCGTTGCCAGCCCAGACGGCGGCGATCAGAGCGGGAGACTCGGCGGCGCGCAGCGCGTCCACCTCGGGATTCGGATCGAAGAACGAGCGCCAGCGACGGATGCGCCCGGCCTCGTCCAGCTCGAAGTGGTGGCTGGCCTGGATGGTGAACTCCTGGCCGGTCGGCAGGTATCGCTCACGGGTCGTCACGCTCGCCCAGGCCCGCTCATCCTGCGCCCCGACCGACTGCACCTCGCAGCTGACCGTCTCGACGATCTTTGAGCGCTCGCCGAACATCGCCAGGACGGCCGGCTTGCCGGATTTCGTGCCGACGTAGGGGATGATCGCATCGTCCTGCTCGCGCGGCGTGATCATCTCCACGTCGTCGGCCAGCCCGGCCACGACTGCGTCGCCGTCGCCGCGCACCATCGCATCCAGCCAGGCCCGAATCGTCGCGTCGGTGCGGGCAGTGAGCGTGTCGGCTCCCGCCCACGCCGGATCGCGATCGCCGTGGATCGCCCGCACGATAGACGACGGGTCAGTGTACGACTTCCAGCGAACGATTTTGCCGCCGCGCACCGTCAGCCACTGGATGAACTCGATCTCATACGGCAGCCCGGTCGCACAGACGATGCCCCGCTCGGCGATCACGCCAGCGGCGCTCTCGCCGTCCACGGCGAGCGTCACCAGCCGTTCGTCCCGCGCCTGGCAGACGCCAACGAACACCTTGAGCGAGGCCAATACCGCGTCGGGGCCGCGCTGCGTGCCGATCCAGGGCATCGCGTCGTTGTAGCCGGGAACTGGCTTGTAGTTGATCCACTCGACGTCGGCGTCGAGACACGCCAGCGCGGTGGGGATGTCGCCGCCGGTCAGCGCCGCGAACCACCGTTCAGCTACCGCACGCGTAGCACCGGACAGGGCAGGATCGACGGTCATCGTGAAGACTCCCTCATCATGCCGCGAGCGTACCGTCGCGCTGCACACCTGAGAGGGTAGCTCCCAGAGCCCGCGACGGACTAGTCGCAAGAAGATGGCATGAGCAGAGGCGCGGACTCTCCACTTCCCGCAACTCGGACTCGACGGTGGACAACGAGAGGGCGCAGCGGAGAGTGACGGGCCGAATGCTGACGGTGCACGGAGCGCGAGGACGAGGGCAAAGGGGCCGGATCTCCCGCTTCCCCCGCTCTGAGCTTACTGCGCCTTGTCCCCCTGGTCCCACCACAGCCCCATGCGGGCGTTGGTGCCGCCGTCAACGTACAGCGTCTGGCCGGTCACCCAGTCGGCGGCATCCGACGCCAGAAACGCAACGACGTTCCCGATGTCGCCGGGCGTCCCGACACGCCCCCAGGGCACCATCGAGTCGCCGAACTCGCGGGTGTAGTCCGGAATGTCGAAGTAGCGCGGCACCTCGACCACGCCGGGCGCGACCGCGTTGACGCGGACGTGCCGCGACGCCAGCTCGATGGCGAGCGTCCTGGTGAAGGCGATGATCGCGCCCTTGGTGCCGGCGTACGCCGCGTGGCGCGGGAAGCCGCCGCCGCCATGCACCGACGTGATGTTGACGATCGCGCCGCCGCCCCGCGTCAGCATGCTGCGGACGGCTTCCTGGGCGCAGAAGAAGTAGCCACGCATGTTGAGATCGAAGACCTCGTTGTAGATCTCGGGCGTGGTGTCGAGGAAATCGAGCGCTCGCGTCACGCCAGCGTTGTTGATCAGGATGTCCAGGCCGCCGAGCGCCGAGACCGCCTCACCCACCACCCGACGGCAGGCGTCGATGTCGCCCAGCCGCCCCTGGACCGCCGCCGACCGACGACCCAGCCCCTGAATCTGGGCGACGGTGTCGCGTGCGCCCTGCTCGCTGCCGGCGTAGTGCACGACCACGTCTGCGCCCTGCCGCGCCAGCTCCAGGGCGATCCCCTGCCCGATGCCCATCCCAGCGCCCGTGACCAGCGCCAGCTTCCCTGCCAGCGGCGTACCTGCCAGTGGCCTGCCTGCCTCAGCCATCGTCGCTTGCCTCCCATGCACGTCGTGTCGCGCCGAGCGGCCTGCTCGACGCCGGATAGACCACGGGCATCGTACAGCAGCGCGGGAGGGGCGCACGCGGAATCCCGAGTCCTCTCAGGAAACCAGTGCTACCGAAGCTCGCGTTCTGTCGCGTGCGACCCGGGCAGCCTGCCGCGCACCGATGCCAGCGCGACGGCCGCCAGGCAGAGCACGGCTGCAAACGTGAACGCGCCCTGAAACGCCGCGACCGAGAACGTGCCACCCAGGCCACCGCCCGGTGCGCCGAGCTCGGCCGAACGAGCCGTGTAGATCGCCGTCAACAGCGCGACGCCGGTGACCACGCCGAGGCTCCGCATGGTGGTCACCACGCCGCCCGCCACGCCAAGCTGATCCGGCGGGACCGCGCCCATGATGAAGCTCAGGTTCGGCGCCATGAACAGGCCCGTGGCGATGCCCAGCAGGATCAGCGCGCCGCCGACCTGCCACGGCGCACTCTGGCCGTCCAGCCGCGCGATGGCGAACAGGGCGCTGACCTGTACCACCAGCCCGACCAGCGACAGGCGCGCAGGGCCGACGCGGTCGGACAGCCAGCCGGCCAGCGGCGAGACGAGCGCGGTGGCAATCGGCACGCTGCTCAGGAACAGCCCGGCCGTCAGCGGCGCGAGCTTCAACCCGTCCACCAGGTAGAACGGCACCAGCAGCCAGACGCCGAACATCGTCAGGTTGCTGAGCAGGTTCATGGCGTTGGCCGCGGCGAACATGCGGTTGCGGAACAGTCGAAGATCGAGCATCGGGGCGGCCAGCCGGCTCTCAGTCCAGACGAACGCGGCCAGCAACAGCGCGCCAGCGGCGAACAGCCCGAGCGGCAGCGGGTCGAGCGGGCCAAGCAGGCCGGCCCGGTTGATGCCGAGCAGGAGCGCAACCATCGCCGGCCCGAGCGTCAGGGCCCCGGCCAGGTCGAACCGGGCGGCTCGTTTCGGGGCGCGGCCCGCGCGCACGAGCCGCCAGGACGCCAGCGCGATCAGCAGCACGATGGGCACGCGGCCCCAGAAGATGGCGGGCCAGCCGAACGTGCCGACCAGCCACCCGCCGAACAGCGGGCCGATGGCCATGCCGAGCTGGCCGGCCATCGTCATGATGCCGAGCGCCCTCCCCCGCTCGGCGTGGGGAAACACCTCGGTGACGATGGCCGGCCCGGCGGCGTAGATCATCGTCGCGCCGAACGACTGCAGGATGCGGCACGCCACCAGCATCACGATGTCTTGCGAGAAGCCCACCAGCACCAGCGCAATGCCGAGCGCCAGCACCCCCCAGTTCCAGACCGCATGGCGGCCGTACAGGTCGGCCAGCCGTCCGACGCCCACCAGCGTGCTGGCCGTCGTCAGCACGTAGCCGATGATGATCCACTGGAGCGTGGAGATCGGCACGTCGAGCGCTGCCGCCATCGCCGGCAGCGCCACGTTGACGGTCGTGTCCAGGTGGACGGCCAGCGTCCCGAAGCTGACGACGGCGAGCGCCACCCAGCGGTAGCGGTCGACGGCGGCATCGGGCATGCGCGAGTGTCGCACGACGCGGCCACCCGGCGCACCTCAGCTCAACGGTCGAAGACCAGGATCGAACGCTGCTGGACGCCCCAGTTGAGCGCCTCCTGGTAGCTCAGGCTGTAGATGTCCAGGTGCGCACCGCGTACCAGCGATCCCGTGTCCGTCGCCAGGAACGTCCCGACGCCCTGGATCCAGACGGTCGATCCGAGCGGAATCACGCTCGGATCGACGGCCACCATCCCCGGCTCCGGCCAGAGGCCGGATGCTGTCGGAGCGCAGCCGCCCAGCTCCACGCAGGTGTACATCGTCACGCGGGCCGGCCCGGCCCAGGCAATCGGCCGGCCGATCGGCGGCAGGTACGCCGTCCCCAGCAGGGACGGATCGATTGGCCCCACGTCGGCGGCCGGCACCCAGCCGTGGAGCTGTCGGGATGGATCGAGCACGGGGATGCGATGCCCGCGAGAGGGCCCCTCGACCTGCAGACCGGCCCACTGGTGGAGGGGGGCCACCTCCTCGGATTGGGGGTCAGGCCCGGCATACAGCACCGTCTCAGCGTGCGGCGCAACCCAGACGGGCCGCGCCTGTGGACGCGGCCTGCGAGCCTTCACCAGCGCCGCCGCGGCCTGTCTGGCCTCCGACGCCGATGCCTGGACGACGTCGCCCACTGGCATCGTCGACAGGGGCACGATCGACGCAAGCGATATTCCAGCATGAACCAGCGCGGCAAACGCGCATGCAACCGCTGCCAGCGGCATGAGCTCTCCTGAGCGCGTGATCGACCGCATCCAGAACCGGGCCTGTGGGCCGGACGAGACGCGGACGGTGGACGCGGCGACTTCTCCTGCCACGTCGAACCATTGCCACGTCTGGCGCTGGCGGCGTGCAAGCAGCATCGACCGTCATCCGCGACGGACAGGCCGGGTCCAGGGATGAGGAACGTCGGAGCCGGTCAGTCCGTCAACATCGCGATCCGCGCACGGGCGCAGCGGCAACGGGGGTCGCGACAGAGCCTGTCGTCCGTTCGCGAGGGTGAGGGGCAACTCACGCCTGAACTGCCCAAAACACAAACGAACGACTCGCCAGAGACGGTATACGCCTCAGCGCATCAAGCTGACAAGAGGGTCAGGGCGAGATATGCGAAAAAACGGTCGGAATCCGCCGCGCATCAGTCGCATCTTGGGCGAATCTCGGTGTCGGCGATGCGCTCCAGGGGCAGGCACATGGCCGACATGTCCGTGTTGGCGTGCCCGAGCGCGACGGCCTCCCGGTACAGCTCCCGCGACATCCCGCCCAGGGGGAGCCGGGCGCCGTGGTCCCGCGCGAACTCGTGAATCAGCACGAGATCCTTGAGGATCACGCTGACGGCGTCGTCGGCGTCCAGTCCCGCGCGGTTCGGCGCGTCGCCCTCCCTCAGCGGCGGCGAGTGTAGCACGTTCGTGATTCGGCCAAACGAAACCAACCCTCTGGCGGGGCGTTCTGTAAATGGACCGCGTCGGGACCGATCCCCGATACTGGTCTGCGTCTACGTTCCGTCAACCGTTGGTCGCGGGTGAACGCCTGAGTTCGCCCCAATACCCACACCTACCTCACAGTCCTGGGGTTCGGATGCAGTCGAGACCGCTCCTCCTCGCCGTGCTCGCCGCCACCGTCCTGTTCGCGTCGCTGCCATCGTCCATTACCCACGCCGCCGAGCCACGCACCGCCGTCGTGTCGCCACTTCCAGCCGTCGATACCGACGATGGGCGCTTCGGCATGGTGCAGGGCATCGTCCAGCCCGACCTGGCGTGGCAGGCCGGCGCTCGCTGGGATCGCATCATCTTTCCCTGGTCGCTGATCCAGAAGGACGGCCCGAACTCCTGGACGCAGCTCTACTTCACCGATGAGGCGATCAAGGCCCAGGCCCGCCGTGGCGTGACCATGGCCGGCATCCTGATCTACACGCCGCAGTGGGCGTCGCCGTGGCCCGACAGGGGCCGGCCGGTCGACCCGCCGCGTGGCCTCGAACTGGACTACAAGGATCCGAACAACACCTGGGGCCAGTTCGTCCGAAAGGTGGTCGAGCGCCACAAGGGCGTGGTCGATCACTGGATCGTCTGGAACGAGCCGGACCTCTACACGCCCGGCCTGCGCTACACGTTCGATGGCTCGTTCGAGCAGTACGCGCAGCTGCTGAAGGTGGCCTACCTGAACACCAAGGAGATCAACCCCAGCGCCAAGGTCATCCTCGGCGGCATGGCCTACTGGTGGGACAAGGAGCACCAGCGGCCACCCTTCCTGGGGCCGCTCCTGGAGGTCATCGGGAAGGATCCGGATCGGGCGAAGAACAATCACTACTTCGACATCGTGAGCGTCCACACCTACACGGCGCCGCTCAACTCGTTTGCCGAACCGATGATCATGCGGGACATCCTGGCCCAGCGGAACATGAAGAAACCGATCTGGATCGGCGAGAGCAACGTCATCCCGCATGACGACGTCCAGAACAACCTGCCGGCCGGCCAGATGCGGGCGTCACTGGATCAGCAGGCGGCCTACATCATCCAGGCGATGGCGCTGGCCGTGGCCGCCAACGTCGAGCGGTACGCTGTCTACAAGGCCACGGACGAGAAGGCCGAGAACGACGTCGAGCTGTGGGGGCTGATCCGCAACAACGGGACGGCCAAGCCAGCGTACGTGGCGTTCCAGATCGGCGCACAGTACTTCTCGGACGTGCAGTCCGCCGTCTTCTCCTGGCCGGGCAAGGACAAGCCCGGTCCGGCCGACTACACCCAGCTAGTCCGCTCGAATGATAGCCGCACCCAGTTCATCTGGCCATCGCAGGTGGCCCAGGTCGTGATGGAGCGCGGCGACCACCGCACCATCGTTGCCTGGAACACCTCGCCGGAAGCCGTGACGCACAACGTCCTGGCCTCGGCGAAGCAGGCGACCCTCATCTACAAGTCCGGCAAGACCGAGACGATTCAGGCGAAGAACGGCGTCTACGCGCTCGACCTGCAGCCATCCAGCCATAACGCCGACCCGCGCGACCCGAGCATCTACCTGATCGGCGGCGACCCGGTCATCGTCGACGAGCAGGTGATGCCGTTGCCGACCGACCGGCTGGCGAGCCGGATCGAGGTCGTCTGGCCGATTGGCAGCGCGCCAGTCACCGAGGCGACTCGTGCAAACGTCACGGCTCAGCTCCTGATGCCGGGCAGCACGGCCTCGGTGGCGTGCCGCTACGACCCTGACTCGGTCGAGCTGTACGCGTGGCGGCACTACGAGGAAGTCCCGGTCGAGACGACGCCGGTCGTCGTGCCGTCGCCATCGGCGGCGGGTCCACGAGCAGCGGCCAGCCCGACGCCCTCCGCATCGCCAACGGCCCGGCCGGAAGGCGTGAAGAAGCGCGAGAAGGATCCGGTTCTGCTGGCAAAGGGCTCCAAGCGCTACGCCACCGAGAACGGCGTGACCTACCCCGTCTGGGACTTCAACAACGTGGACGTCTCGTACGCCCGCACCGAGAATGGCGAGCGCTGGCTGGAGATGTTCGTCGCGGTGGACGGCGTCAAGATGGATCCGGCCCCGTGGATCTACGGTGGCGACGACAACAAGGACTGGCAGGAGACGCGCGTTCGCCCCTCGGAGAGCTGCCGCTGAGAGGCGATCTCGCGTGGACGGAGACCGGTAGCGTGGGGGGTCGCACCTGAGCCCCCTCTCCGCACCGGAGCAGGGCAATCGCATGATGACTGCGTCGTGCAGCGTCGTCGGGGCTTTCACGCCCCGACGACGCGTCTCACGCCGGTATGGGAACACCGACGAACATGCAATCGCTCTGGCCACGCGCCGAGAGCGCGGGCGGCCCAGACTGCGGCACGCTGTCCGGGCCGCCGCGCTGGACCTCCGGTGAGCTGGCGCGAGCCTCTGCTCGGTCAACCGTTCGTGCCGACCTACAGAATCACCATCCGACGGTAGCGCGCCTCGACCAGTGCGAAGACGCCGTACGCAGCCAGCCCGATGGCGACGACGCCCAGCAGGTACGGCCCGAACGGCTGCGCTACCAGCGTGGCGAGGATGCCATCGAGACCCTGGGCTTCGCTCGGGTTGTGGTGCATTGCCGCCCCGACCAGGAAGCCGCCGATCATGACAAACGCCACACCACGGGCCGCGTAGCCTGCCCGCCCGATCTTCGTGACGAGGTCGGCGTGCTGCGCGCCAACGTCAGTCAGGTGGAGATCGTCGGTCAGGCTCGACTTGTAGGCCCTGTAGAACTGCGCCAGGCCGTTCGCGACGATCGCCGCGCCAACCAGTCCGACGAGCCAGATGCCGAACGGCTGATCCATCAGCCAGGTCGTCCACCCCTGGGTCTTCTCGCTGCTGCTGGCGCTCGCCTGGCCGCTGGTCAGCAGCTTCAGCGCCGAGAGTGCGAGTCCGCCGTAGGTGCCGGCGATGCCCAGGCAGAGCGCGCGCGTCAGGAGGCCCTTGGCGTCGCTGCCCTGGTGCTCGGTGTCCATAGCGGCCTGAGCGGTGCGCCAGAGCGCATAGCCGATCAAGCCGACGATCAGAAGGCCGAGAATCGCCTTGCCGAACGGCAGGCTCGCGATGCGGGTGAGTGCGCCGGCCTGGTCAGTCGCCTGGCCGCCCTCGCCCACCGCCGCCTGGACAGCCAGCACGCCGATGAGGATGTAGACTGCGCCTTTCGCGGCGTATCCGAGCCGCCCGAGGATCTCGATTCCTGGCCTGGTCGCCCGTGCGCCGGCCTCGATTCCTCGTCCGACATCGTCCAGCGGCCCCTGGGTTCGCGGTGCCGTCGCGGCAGGTGCGTGCATGACCAGGACTCCCGTTTCAATCGCGCGTGATGGGTGCGGGCCGCCGGCAGAGCGCCCACGCCGCTCGCACTGGTCCGTGCAAAACGCATGGGACGTGCCATGCGGCATGCGGGCTGCCATGCGGCATGCGGGCTGCCATGCGGCATGCGGGTTGTCATGCGGCATGCGGGTTGCCATGCGGCATGCGGGTTGCATCGCCTGCGAGGTTCGAGGGGGCTTGTTTGATCCCCTCAGAATCCCGCGCAGAGACCGAGAGTCATGGCAACGCTGGCGCACGAACCGCGGTCTGGTCCGCGCCGGCGGCGGTCCCGGTTCCGGGCGTGGCTGCGCCGACGCCTCGACCGGCGCGCACGGCTCGTCATCCTGGCGCTCGTCGCGCTGCTCGCGGCCTTCGGCCTGCTTGCCAGCGTGCTCCGCGATGCCCGTGGCACGCCACTGGATATTGCCGTCACCCTGTGGATCCAGCGGCTCGACCATCCGCTGACAATACAGCTGATGGTCGCGGTCAGCGCGGTGGGGTACTGGCCGTGGAGCGACCTGATCCTCGCCATCGCCGTGGCGGCCTTCATCGGGGTCCGGTGGTATCGAGAAGGGTTGTTGCTCCTGGCGACACCGGGGGCATTCTGGCTCGCGTCGCTGGTCAAACTCGCGATCGACCGGCCGCGCCCGCCCTCGGATCTGGTCCAGGTGTTCAGCCGCGTGGGCGAGTCGAGCTTTCCGAGCGGCCATGTCACCGGCTACGTGGCGTTCTACGGGCTGGTCTTCGCGCTGGTCTACATCCGCGCACGGCCCGGCTGGCGCCGGCTCGCCGTTCTCACGCTCTGCGCGGCGATGATCGCGCTGGTTGGCGTCTCGCGCATCTACCTGGGGCACCACTGGGTCAGCGACGTGGCCGGCGGGTACGCCTTCGGCGCAGCGTATCTCCTGGTCCTTCTGGAGTTCTACCGCTGGCTGACCGGCCTGATGCGGCCGTCGCCGCCTGCGCCACCGCGGTCGCCGACGTCATCCTGACCTGAAGCAGCCTGGGTCCTGGCACGGCTTCTGCTTTTCCGCGAGGCGCCGCGCCTCACGCTCACCGTGAGGCGCTGGAGGGGTGGAGCCATGGCAACCGGGGCGCTGTCGGCCAGCGCGTATCGCGAAGTACGACGACACAGCAGCCACCTTCGCTCGTCACGGTTTCTGATCTTTGTCATGGTCGCGACGGCTACCGCCGCGCTGTTGGCCTATCTCGGCCGGACCGTCGGACAACTGCCGATGGATCTCGAACTGACGCGCTGGATTCAGGCGCTCAGCATCCCCGGCCTTGGCGCGCTTCTGCAGGCCATCGCCTGGGTCGGATTCCCGCCACAGAGCAACATCGTCTGGGGTGTGGTGATCCTGGGGCTGTTCTTGCTGGGGCTGCGGCTGGAATCGGCGATGCTGGCCTTCTCGGCGGTGGGGAGCGCCGGCCTGTGGTTCCTGATCGTGCCGCTGGTTGACCGCCCGCGTCCGTCGCCCGACCTCGTGCACGTCGCTACGCAGTTGCCCACGGGCAGCTTTCCGAGCGGCCATGTCCTGAACCTGACGGCGATCTTCGGGTTCCTGATCTTCCTGTCTATCGTCACCATCGGCAATGCCCTCTGGCGACGCCTGCTGGTCGTACTGCTCTCGGCGCCGGTCCTGACTATCGGCGTCTCGCGAGTCTACGACGGCGCGCACTGGCCGACAGACGTCCTGGGCGGGTATCTCATCGGCGGCGTCTGGCTGGCCCTGAGCATCGCACTGTACCGCGAGGCGCAGGCGTGGCTGGAGTCGCGGAGCGAACGGACGCATGCGTCGTAGTGGCGGGGCAGCGATGGGTACAATGAGGGCAGCATGGCGACCTCACCCGGCCCGGCCACGATCCCACGTGAAGAACAGGAGCAGCGCACGCGCTCGCGGGCGCTCGATCCGTACGCCGTCATCTTGCACAACGACGACGTCAACTCGATGGATCACGTCGTGCGGTCGCTGATGAAGTCCGTGCCAGGCGTCGGCATGACGAAGGCGATCAAGATCATGCTCGAAGCCCACAACCAGGGGCGGGCCGTGGTGATCGTCTGTCCGCTGGAGCCGGCTGAGCTGTACCGAGAGCGGCTGGAGAGCTTCAGCCTGACGGCGACCATCGAGCCGACATAGCCTGGGCTGACTTGGGCTGGACCGACATAACCCGGGCCGAGGTCGGCGCGCGCGTCACTCGCCGTTCCGGCGGCGCGCGGCGGCCAGCCGGTCAAGCTGCGCGCCGGCCATCAGCATCAGTACGGCCCCGCCCCCGAACGCTGCCAGCGCAGGGTAGACCTTGCCGGGCACGGCTGAGTAGTAGGCGATCATGCTGAGGCAGACGGTCGCCGCAAGCGACGTCACCAGGATTCCGACGCACATGACCGCCATCCACAGGCCAGCGCCTGCTCGTAGCATGCCCGTACCCTCTCCTCCGCGGCTACGTTCATGATACCCCAGTCGTCAAGCGCCACCGCGCGCAGAGTTGCCTCTCCGTGACGCGCTGCCTATGATCGAATCCTGGGACTGAATTGGGCGCTGGGACTGGCGCCGGACCTGTCCGGACGTGCGCGCACTCGGGAGGTGGCTGAGATGCGAACCGATCGGAACGACGCTGGCGACGCCGCCGCGTGGACGACGCTCGACACGTTCAACCCGACCCATGAGCATCGGCTGCTGCGGGAGACGATGCGCGAGTTCGTGCAGGCGGAGGTGGAGCCGCAGGCCGCCGAGCACGATCGCAACGAGCGGCTCAATCTGCCCCTCTTCCGGCGCTGCGCCGACCTCGACCTGCTGGGCCTCACCGTCCCGGTCGAGGATGGCGGGGCTGGCATGGACGCCGTGGCAGCGGCCATCGTGCACGAGGAGCTTTCAACCTCGGATCCGGGCTTCTGCCTCTCGTACCTTGCCCACACCATCCTCTTTGTCAACAACCTGACCCGCAACGCCAGCGCCGAGCAGCGCCAACGCCTCTTGCCGTCGGCCATCTCGGGCGAGGCCGTCTGCGGTATGGGCATGTCCGAGCCAGAGGGCGGCACTGACGTGCTGGCGATGCGTACGTCCGCGCGCCGCGAGGGCGACCGCTATATCCTGAATGGCCGCAAGATGTGGATCACCAACGGGGCCACCGACGACCGCACGCTGGGAGATCGGTTTCTGATCTACGCCCGGACCGGCGAGGGCGCGATCTCGACCTTCATCGTGGAGCGCGGCTTCGCCGGCTTCAGCCTCGGGCAGAAGATCGTGGGCAAGCTCGGCTGCCGGGCCTCCCCGACCGCTGAGCTGGTGTTTGACGACTGCCCGGTGCCGGCCGCCAACCTCGTGGGCGACGAGGGCGGCAGCATCCGTCACATGATGCGGAATCTCGAACTGGAGCGCGTGACCCTGGCGGCCATGTCGCTGGGTATCGGGATGCGCTGCCTGCGCGAGATGGTCCGCTGGGCCGACCAGCGCATCGCCTTCGGCCGGCCGATCCGCGACTTCGGCCAGATTCAGCGGCACATCGGCGAGTCGTACGCCCAGTGGCGGGCGGCCCGCACCTACGTCTACGACGTGGCGCGCCGTATGCGCCTGGACCGGGCCGGCAACCGGGTCGATTCGGACGGCGTCAAGCTGGTGGCGGCCACCATGGCCAAGGACGTGGCCGATCGCGCCATCCAGGTGCTCGGAGGGTACGGCTACGTCGCAGATGGCGTGGTCGAGCGGCTCTGGCGGGACTCCAAACTGCTGGAGATCGGCGGCGGCACCAACGAGGCCCACCAGAAGAACATCACCCGCGATCTGACCCGCGACGCCGAGATCCTGCTGCGGTAAGCGGCCCTGGCGCTCGTTCAGGGGACGGTCGCCAGGAAGTAGCCGGCGTCCTTTGGCACCCGGAACACGCCCTCGCGAGCGACGATCTCTCCGATCAGCTCACGCATGCGCTCCAAGAGCAACTCGCGGTGTCCGGTTTCGTCGGCCACTCGCTGGATGGCGTCGATGCGGCCACTGGCGTAGTAGCGGAGGGCTGATTCCACCGTTGGCCAGATGAACGCGTTCGGCAGTTCGTGTAGCTGGACGTTTGGGAAGACGCTTTGCACCAGCGGAAGGTTGCTGAGCGAGAAGCGCCCTCCGCCTGCAAGGTCGCCGACCACCGGGACAAATCCGAGTTCGCGCGCGGCCTGGGCGTGCAGATCGTTCAGACGAGCGCAATGGTCGGCGGCATTCGTCGAGATCAGGACGCGCCCGCCCCTCCGCAGCACGCGACGCAGCTCGGTGAGCGCCGCGCGGATGTCAGGAACGTGGTAGAGCATGTGGCAGCACAGCGCCGCATCAAACTGGCCGTCAGCGAACGGGAGGCGCTCGGCGTCACCCACCCGTACCTGGACGTTCAACCCTTCCTGCTCTGCCTGCGCTCGCGCTTCGGCCACCATACCCGGCGACGCGTCGATGCCGGTCACCTGCGCGCCTGCGCGTGACAATTGGACATGGATGCCGCCCGGCCCGCATCCAACGTCCACGACCTGTTCACCCGGCACGATGTCCAGCACCTCGGTGAAGAGCGCGTGCCAGTGGGAGGTCCGTTCGCTGTACAGCGTGTGGGCTTCGTACCGGATCTTCAGCTTTTCCGAGTCGCCATACTGGTACTGAAGATTCGCGGCATCAGTCATCCGGTCGATCATCCATTGCCCCCATCCGCGCTGAGTGGGCCGCGGCTCGGGCCAATGGTCGAGCGAGCCGCGGCCCCGGGGCAAGGATTCTTCTGTCAGCGGCGGCGTCTGTCCCAGATTTCCGGGTTGTGGATGCCGTGCGGCACCTCGCCACGCCCCGCGGCGGCGATCTGCTCGACGGCCATCGCCGCGCCGACCACGGAGGCTTCCTCGGTCGAGCCGGCCACGTGCGGCGTCAGCACGACGTTGGGCAGCGCGGCGAAGCGGTCGTTCTCCGGCGGCTCCTGCAAGCGCACGTCGAGGCCGGCGCCGCGCAGCTTGCCACCGGTCAGCGCCGCATACAGGGCGTCCTCGTCTACCAGCGCACCGCGCGCCGTGTTGATCAGGACCGCCGAGGGCTTCATCAGCGCCAGCCGCTCGGTGTTCACCAGCGACCGATTGTCGCCCGGCGCGTGCAGCGTGACGAAGTCGGCTCGACGGAACACCTCGTCGATGCTGTCCACCAGCTCGATGTTCCACTTCTCGCAGAACTCGCGGTCGGGGTACGGCTCGTAGGCGACCACCTTCATCTCGAAGCCGAACGCCCGCTGAGCGACGCCTTTGCCGATCCGCCCCAGCCCCACGACGCCGAGCGTCTTCTGCCAGACATCGCGGGCCAGTGGGCGCGACCATGTCGGCGTCCTGCCGATCCGGTCCAGCTCCACGATGCGCCGCGAGACGGCCAGCATCAATGCCCAGGCGTGATCCGCCACGGCCCAGTGATTCGAGCCCTGCGTCGTCGTGACGATGACGCCGTTGTCCGAGGCGGCGTCCACGTCCACCGTCTCGTAGCCGACGCCCCAGCGCGCCACGTGCTTGAGTGTGTCGGCGCGCTCGAAGACGCTCCGGGTGTACAGCTCATTGGACGAGGCGATGACGGCGTCGAACCCCTGGACAAGCTCGACAACCTCTTCCTCATTGGGCCGGCCGCCCGGCCAGCGGTGAGCGGTGATCTGCCAGCCCGCATCGCGGAGCGGCTGAAAACGCGGATCGTCAGCACCGCGCGAGCCTGGCGCGGTCACGAGTACCTTTGGCATCGTTGCCTCACACTCCGTGGTTTCGGGTTTCGGGTTTCGGGTTTCGGGTTTCGGGTTTCGGGTTTCGGAGGTGGAGCGTGCGCGGGGTATTGCGCTGCCCGCTCACGCACATCAGGCCATGGAGATCCCGCGAAGCAGAGAGGCCCCGCCGACGCTTCTCCCGTCATCCCGAGCGAAGCGGCCCATTCGGCAGGCCAAGGGCAAGCATCCGGAGCGAAATCGAGGGATCTTCTTGGGCGAACCGAGTACAGATGTGGGGAAGATCCCTCCATTCCGCTCGTACCTCGCTTCAGTCGGGATCACGACTGACACTGAGCAACTCTCTGATTGACGCCACATGAGCCGCCAGGTGGTCCGGGGGTGAAGCGCTCTTCCGAACGGGTCAGGGGGGAGGTCTCCCCGCCAGCCTACGTTCGGCGGTGGTCCCACACCTGCGGGTTGAGCAGGCCGTCTGGCTTCTCACCCTTCCAGCCCTGCACGATACTCTCGGACGCCATCGCCGTCATCGCGGCGCAGGTCTCCACTGTGACGCCGGCCACGTGGGCCGTCAGGATCACGTTGGGCAGCTCGTTGAAGCGCATGTCTGTCGGCGGCTCCTGCTCGCGCACGTCGAGGCCCGCACCCGCCAACCGACCACCCGCGAGCGCCGCGTACAGCGCGTCCTCGTCGATCAGCGCGCCGCGCGCCGTGTTGACCAGGAAGGCCGTCGTCTTCATCCGCCCGAGCTGCTCGGCGCCGATCAGGTGCTTGTTGTCCGAGCCGCCGGGCGCGTGCAGCGTGACGTAGTCGGCCCGCTCCAACAGCTCGTCGAGCGAGACCAGCTCGACGCCCCACTTCTCGCAGAACGCCTTGTCAGGGTACGGCTCGTAGGCCAGCACCTTCATCTCGAACCCGGAGGCGCGCTGCGCGACGCCGCGCCCGATGCGCCCAAGCCCGACGACCCCCAGCGTCTTCCGCCAGATGTCGCGGCCGGGCGGGCGCGACCAGCCGCCCTTCCGCACGATGGCGTCGTTCTCGACCACCCGCCGCCCGAGCGCGAACATCAACGCGAAGGCGTGGTCCGCCACGCCCCAGTCGTTCGCGCCCTGCGTGGTCGTGACCATGATGCCCAGCTCAGTGGCGGCCGGCACGTCCACCTGATCGAACCCGACGCCCCACCGCGCGATGTGCTTCAGCGTGTCGGCCCGCTCCAGCA
The DNA here is from genome assembly GCA_020850535.1 of Chloroflexota bacterium. NCBI lineage: Bacteria > Bacillati > Chloroflexota > Chloroflexota bacterium. The sequence continues at coordinate 51,346 of JADZEM010000217.1, read as the reverse complement.
CGTGGCGGTTGTACGTCTCCGACGAGGCCAGGACGGCGTCATGGCCCTGCACCAGCTCCAGCAACTCCTCGGGCTTTGCGCGCGCGCCGGTCGGCTCGTAGCGGATCTCCCAGCCGGCCGCGCGGAGGCTCTCCAGATAGGGATCGTCCAGCCCGGTCACGGAGGGCTGGGTAATCAGCACCTTTGGCATGGCAACTCCAGGGTGTTGGGTCGTGGGTCGTGGGTCGTGGGTCGTGGGTCGTGGGTCGTGGGTCGTGGGTCGTGGGTCGTGGGTCGTGGGTCGTGGGTCGTGGGTCGTAGATGTTGGTGAAAGCATGCAAGCTCCAATTGTCATCCTGAGCGCAGCGAAGGACCTCACCCGCTGACGCGAACGCTGACGGTCAAGCGGGTGACACGAACGTTGACCGTCAGCGGGTGGGGTGCAACGTGACGCTCGGCGGGTGGCGCGAGCGTTGACGGTCAGCGGGTGAGATCCTTCGCTGCGCTCAGGATGACATGGGAACTTGCAAGGATGCACTGAAACCGCCGTACACGTGAACCCGTTTGCTTCCACGATCCACGATCCACGATCCACGATCCACGGCCTACGACCCCGAAAACGTCCGGCGCTTCTCCCAGGCTCCGGGCGTCAGCAGCCCGTGCGGCTTCTCGCCGCGCCAGCCGCTCAGGATGCTGTCCACCGCCATGTGACTCATGGCGGACACTGTCTGATGGGTGATACCGGCGTTGTGCGGGCTCAGGATGACGTTGGGCAGCGTGTTGAACCGCGTGTCCGTGGGTGGCTCCTGCTCCCGCACGTCCAACCCGGCCCCGGCGATCTGCCCCGAGGTGAGCGCGTCGTACAGCGCGTCCTCGTTCACCAGGCCGCCGCGTGCCGTGTTCACAAGGTAGGCCGTCTTCTTCATCAGCGCCAGCCGCTCGCGGTTCACGAAATGGTGCGTGTCCGCGTTGAGCGGCAGGTGCAGCGTGACGTAGTCAGCCTCGCGGAGCAGCTCCTCGGGCGAGACGAGCTTGATGCCCAGCTCGGCGCACGCTTTCGGGTCGGCCCAGGGGTCGTGGCCCAGGATCTCGGCCTCGAAGCCGTGCACCCGCTGCGCCACGCCGCGCCCGATCCGCCCCAGCCCGAAGATGCCGACCTTCTGCCGCCAGAGGTCGTCGCCGATGGCACGCGTCCAGCCCTTCTCCATCATCTCCAGGTGCGCCGACACCACCAGGTGCCCGCAGGCCAGCATCAGTGCCACGGCGTGATCGGCAACGCCCCAGTCGTTCGCGCCCTGCGTCGTCGTGACCAGGACGCCTTCGTCGGTGGCCGCGTCCAGATCCACCCGGTCGAAGCCGACGCCCCAGCGGGCGACGTGCTTCAGGCTCCGGGCCTGGGACAGCACCTTGCGGGTGTACGGCTCGCCGCCGGCCACCGTCGCGTCGACGCCTTCGAGCAGCTCGATCAGCTGATCCTCGTTCGGTCGGACACCTTCGGGAACCTGCTTGACGGTCCACCCGGCGGCTTCAAGCTTGTCCAGCGGCGATGGATCTCGGGTCACAAAGAACGGAATAGCGATGAACACGGTTGGCATCGGTAGACCCCTTCTGGCCAGGGACGGTAGCACGCGCGCTCACCCCCTGCCTACTCGTCGGCTGGAAAGACGGGCTATCCTGAAGCATGCTGCACGAGAACCTGTCCGCCGCCGAGTCCGATGCCGTCGTCGAGCTGCTCCGCGACCTGCTCCGCACGTCCAGCGTGAACCCGCCCGGCGACGAGGAGGGTGTCGTTCGGGTGCTGGCCGAGCGAGCCGCCGCCTGGGGCTTTGCGCCTCAGATCGTCGACGTCCTGCCCCGTCGACCAAACCTGCTGGTGACCCTCACAGGGACCGGCGAGCGCCCGGCCGTCATGCTGTCCGGCCATGCTGACACGGTCCCGCCCGGCGATGTCGCCTGGGACCATGGGCCGTTTTCGGGCGATCTGGTGGATGGCGAGCTGTGGGGGCGCGGCGCGACTGACATGAAGGCCGGGTTGGCCGCGATGCTGGTGGCGATGGCCTCCGCGCGCCGACAGGGCTGGCGGCCGAAAGGCGACGTGCGGTTCGCCGTGACCATCGGCGAGGAGGTGGACTGCGCCGGCGCGCAGCACCTGCGCGACACCGGCGGTCTGGACGGCGTCGGCTGGATCGTCATCGGCGAGCCGACCAACCTGGACGTGGTCGCGGCGCATCGGGGCGCGATCTGGCTCCAGATCATCGGGCAGGGGAAGACGGCGCACGGCTCGATGCCGCATCTCGGCATCAACGCCATCGAGCACGTCATCACGTTGCTGCGCTGGCTCGGCGACCGCTGGCCGAAGGTCCCGTACACCCCGCACGAGCTGCTGGCCCCGCCCACCATGAACCTCGGGACGATCAGCGGGGGCATCAAGACGAACGTCGTGCCGGACCGCGCCGAGGCGACCGTCGATCTGCGGACGCTGCCCGGGCAGGATCACGACCAGATCGTGCAGGAGATCCGCGACATGGCCGCCGAGCTGGAGTCGACGACGCCGGGCCTGCGGCTCCAGATCAACGTCGGGAACGACATGCCGCCCGTGGAGACGCCCACCGGGCACCCGCTGATCCGCGCAACCGCCGCCGCGGTCACCGAAATCTCGGGCGCCGAGGCGAAGGTACGCGGCGCGACGTACTACACTGATGGCGGCATGTGGGTCGGCGCCGGGATCCCGATGGTCATCTTCGGGCCGGGCGATGACAAGCTGGCGCACCAACCGAACGAGCGCGTGGCGGCAGAGCAGCTCGTGCGGGGTGTTCGTGGCTACCTCGCGTTGCTGGAGCGGCTGCTCGGCTGACGACGACGCGGGACGCCTGCCCTGGAGAGAGGGTGGAGAACTCGGGAGGGTTCTCGTGTCCAACATGACCAAGCGCGAGCGCGTACTGGCGGCACTGGCCGGCCAGGAAGTTGACCGTCCGCCTTACGCCTTCTGGGCGCACAACTTTGCGCGGGAGAACAGCGCTGAGGATCTGGCTGCCGAGACGCTGCGCGTCCTGGCCGATTTCGACTTCGACTTTCTGAAGCCGCAGACCCGGGCGCAGGCGTTCGAAGAGGCGTTCGGATCCGTCTGGCAGGCGTCAGGCGAGCGGACCGTCAACCCGACGCTGGTCAAGACCGCCGTGTCAACGCCGCGGGAGCTGGACTCGCTCCGCCCGGTCGACTGGACGTCCGGCCCGCTCGGGGAGCAGCTCGAAGCCTTGAAGCTGATCCGGGCGGCCGTTGGCGACATCCCGATCATCTGGACGATCTTCAACCCGTTGATGATCGTGCGGCGTCTGCAGCCGGGCGACGTTGTTGCGCTGCGGTCGGCCATGCAGGAGCACCCGGCCGCGCTGCGGACCGCGCTCGATGCCGTGACCGAGACGATGGCCGGCTACGCTCGCGCGGCGCTGGCGGCGGGCGCAGACGGTCTGTTCTACGCCACCAACATCGGGACCGACGGGCTGGTTACGCAGGATGAGTACCGTGAGTGGGCCGTCGCCGACGACCTGAAGATCCTCGACGCGGTGTCGGACGGCGCGTTCAACCTGCTGCACACCTGCGGTGAGGCCGTCTTCTTCGACATCTTCGCCGAGTATCCCGCCCACGCCTTCAACTACTCGCTGGGCGGCCGCAACCCGAGCCTGCGCGCCCTGGCCGACCGGACCGGCAAGGCGGTGGCCGGCGGCGTGACCACCAAGCCGGCCGACCTCAACCTCAAGCCCGGGGACGTGGCCCGCGAGGTCCAGGCCGCCATCGACAACACCGGCGGTCGGGGCCTGCTGGTCGCACCGGGATGCTCCAACACGCCGTCTGTTGCCGACAGCGTGGCGTCGGCGGCACGTGACGCCCTGCGCGCAAGGGCCTGAGCGCCGAGGTCCACAAGGAGCGTCCGATCCGGAGGTCGGGGACGTCGGTTCCCAGGGCGATTGCGTGTTCGTCTGTGTTCCCGAAACGCCGTCAATGAGCGGTCGGGGTTTGAAAGCCCCGACGGGGCCGCACGACGAGGCCATCATGCAATCGCCCTATGCCCGTCCCCGACGCCTCTGGATGCCTGCTACACTTTGTGGCATGTACTTGAGTAGCCCGCTCGACATTGTGACGTTTCTGAAGGCACCTCGACGTCTCGGAAAGCGTGTTGTGCGTGGCGGCGTCGGTGAGTAGGGGAGCGATCAGATGGGAGATCAGATGCGACGTAGCACCGTGCTGACGCGTCGCCGTTTCGTCGGGCTGCTGGCCGTGGTGAGCGGCGGACTGCTGGCCGCCTGCCAGCAACAGCCCGCCGCGCCCGCCAAGCCAGCGGAGTCGAAGCCGGCCGAGAGCAAGCCGGCCGAGAGCAAGCCCGCCGCGGCCGCACCGGCCGCGACCAATGCGCCGGCCGCCAAGACGGAGGCGAAGCCGGCTGAGGCCGCCAAGCCGGCCGCCGATGCCAAGCCGGCCGCCGGCGCTGCGCCGGCCGGCACGCTCACCATCGCCCAGGGCATCGATCCCGATACGCTCGATCCGCAGGCCACCGCCTCGGCTGCTGTGTGGAGCATCACGCTCAACATCTACGACACGCTGCTCACGCGCGACAAGGAAGGAAAGCTCCAGCCGGGGCTAGCAACGTCGTACAAGAGCATCGACGACAAGACCTGGGAGATCAAGCTCCGCGACGGTGTCACCTTCCACAACGGCGAGCCGTTCAACGCCGACTCGGTGAAGTACTCCATCGAGCGGGTGCTGGACCCGGCCACCAAGGCGGTCATGGCCTCGACGCTGAACACCATCGGCGAGGTTCAGATCGTCGATCCGCTGACGGTGCGGCTGGTCACCAAGGCGCCGGATCCCTCGCTGCCGAGCCGCCTCTCGATGAACTATGGCCACATGCTGCCGCCGAAGTACGCGAAGGAGGTCGGGCCGGAGGGCGTCGCCAAGAAGCCGGTTGGGGCCGGCCCGTACAAGTTCGTGTCCTGGCAGAAGGACGAGGCCGTCACCCTCGAAGCCGTGCCGGGCCACTGGCGCGAGCCAAAGGTCAAGACGGTCGTCTTCAAGCCGATTCCGGAGGGCGCGGCGCGCGTCGCTGCCGTCAAGACCGGGGCCGTCGACATCGCCGCTGCGATCCCGCCCATCGACTTCGAGTCGATCAAGAACGGCGACAAGACCACCGGCATCGAGGTCACCAGCAACCGCGCCTTCCTGATGAACCTCGATACGATCAATTTCGAGCCGTTCAAAGACAAGCGGGTTCGGCAGGCGCTGAATCACGCCGTCGACGTGGACGCGATCATCAAGAACACGCTCAACGGCTACGGCAAGCGGCTGGCGAGCTCGGTGATCCCCGAATGTTTCGCCTACAACGCCTCGATCAAGCCGTACGAGCACAACATCGACAAGGCCAAGGCGCTGCTGGCCGAGGCCGGCTTCCCGAACGGCTTCGACGTGCAGCTTGACAGCACCGATGGGCGCTATCCGCAGGACAAGGAGATCGCCACGGTCGTCGCCGGGCAACTGGCGAAGGTCGGCGTCAACGTCAAGGTGCAGACGTTTGAGTGGGGCAGCTTCTACGACGGCGTCCAGGCCAAGAAGCGCGCGCCGATCCATGACATCGGCATGTCGACCGAGCTGTTCGACCCGGACAACACGTTCTCGACGCACTTCCACTCCGGGCGTGGGACGATCTGGGCGCGCTGGAAGAACGACGAGTTCAACCAGTTGGCCGACATCGGGCGGACCACCCTGGACGAGGCCAAGCGGCGCGAGGCGCTGATGAAGGCCCAGCTGATCCAGCACGACGAGGCCCCGATGATCTTCCTGCAACAGATCACCTACCTCTACGGCGTCAACAAGCGCGTCAAGGGCTTCGAGCCGACCAACCTGGAGCCGATCATCATCTGGTCGGCGTCGGTCAGCTAGTCAGCCGCCATCGTGCAGCGGTACATCCTTCGTCGTCTGATCCAGGGAGTCGCCGTCGTCTTCGGCGTCTCCCTGGTCACGTTCGGCCTGCTCTTCGCGACCGGTGACCCGGCCGCGCTGCTGCTGCCGCTCGACGCGACCCAGCAGGAGCGCGATCAGGTCCGCGAGCGGCTCGGCCTCAACGATCCGATCCTCGTGCAGTACGGACGGTTCCTCTCGGGGGCGGTGCGCGGCGACTTCGGCCGCTCGATTCGCCAGTCCGAGCCGGCCCTCTCCCTGGTCATCGAGCGGCTGCCGGCCACGCTGGAGCTGACCCTCGCGGCGATGGCAATTGCCGTGCTGGTGGCCGTCCCGGCCGGGCTGATCGCGGCGGCGTGGCGCGGCACCATCGTCGATCAGGCCGCGATGTTCGTGGCGCTGCTCGGGCAGAGTATCCCCAGCTTCTGGCTCGGGATCATGCTGCTGCTGTTCTTCTCGGTCCAGCTCGAGCTGCTGCCGCCGTTCGGGCGGGGCGGCTGGCAGAACCTGATCCTGCCCGCCGTCACGCTGGCGATGTACAGCATGGCGCGGACGGCGCGGCTGGTCCGCTCCGGGCTGATCGACGTGCTCGGGCAGGACTACATCCGCACGGCGCGCGCCAAGGGCCTGTCGGAAGCGCTGGTGTTGCGCCGCCATGCCCTCCGCAACGCGCTGCTGCCGGTCGTGACGGTGCTCGGGTTGGATCTCGCGCACTTGATCGGCGGCGCGATCATCGTCGAGACGATCTTTGCGTGGCCGGGCATAGGCCGGCTGGCCGTCAGCAGCATCGGCGGGCGCGACTACCCGGTCGTTCAGGCCGCGGTCTTCCTGGTAGCTGTCGCCTACACTGTCGTCAACTTCCTGGTCGACGTGCTCTACGCCTATCTCAATCCACGGGTGCGCTTCAGCTGATGTCTGGAATCGTCACCTCGGCCGGCACGACTGCCCCGGCCCTCCCGGCCGCGGCGCGGCGTCGCCGGCTGACACTGCCGCGCAGACCATCGGCGCTGATCGGCCTGGCGATCCTCGCGCTGGTCGTGCTCTCCGCGATCTTTGCGCCGTTCATCGCGCCGCACGACCCGAACGATCAGGACGTCGCCCGGCGGCTGCGTCCGCCGTTCCAGGCCGGCAGCGCCTACGTCCTCGGCACCGACCAGGTCGGGCGCGACGTGCTCAGTCGGATCATCTACGGGACGCGCGTCGCCCTGCTGGTGGGCCTGTCGGCGGTGGCCCTCTCGGGGGCCATCGGCATCTCGCTCGGACTGCTCTCGGGCTTCTACGGCGGTCTCGTGGACGACGTGATCGGCTGGGTCTCGAACGTCGAGCTGGCGTTCCCGTTCGTCCTGCTGGCTATCGCCGTGGTCGCGGTGATCGGCGCGAACCTCGTCAATCTCATCGTGGTGCTCAGTATCGTGGCCTGGGTGACCTACGCCCGCATCGTGCGTGCCGAGACGCTGGTCGTCCGCGAGCAGGAATTCGTCCTGGCCGCGCGCACGCTCGGCGTGGGCGACCTCCGCATCCTGTTTCGCCACATCCTGCCGAACGTCATGACGCCAGTGATCGTGATCGCCACCTTCGAGGTAGCCCGCATGATCATCTCGGAGGCGTCGTTGTCGTTCCTGGGGCTGGGTGTGGAGCCGCGCATCCCCAGTTGGGGCTCGATGCTGGCGGACGGCCGGCAGTACCTCGCCACAGGCTGGTGGATCGCCACGTTCCCAGGCCTGGGGATCATGCTGACGGTGCTGGCGATCAACCTGGTCGGCGACTGGCTGCGCGACGTGCTGGACCCGCGCCTGCAGGATTGACCTCCACTCCGTGTGCGCGTTTGGGCGGGGTGGTTTCGGTCGCCGACGAGACGTCCTCGCGTGCAAAGCGTGCGACTCCGCCTTGTCATCCTGAGCGCAGCGAAGGACCTCACCCGCTGACGCGAGCGTTGACGGTCAGCGGCTACTGTTGCCGTGGCCGCGCGTTCAGGACAGTGAAGGGCGTCACCCGCTGACGCGCCACGTGACGGTCAGCGGGTGAGGTCCTTCGCTGCGCTCAGGATGACAGTGGGGTGCGTGCGCTCGACATCAGCCGTCAGCCAGCTTGCTGAGACTGGACGTCCCCTCTCCCGCATGCGAGAGAGCACACGGGGGTGACGGGCCATCGCGCTCAGTCGCCGCCGCGCCGGGCCAGCCTCGGGTCGAGCGCCGTGCGGAGCGCATCCCCCAGGAAGTTGAATGCCAGCACCGTCAGGAAGATCGCCACGCCGGGGAAGATCGCCACGGCAGGATTGATCTCCAGGTACTGGTAGCCCGTCCGCAGCTCAAGCCCCCAGGACGGCGTCGGCGCCTGCACGCCGACGCCCAGGAACGACAGCGACGCCTCGGTGATGATCGCCGTGCCGAGGCCCAGGCTCGCCTGCACGATCAGCGGCGCCGCGATGTTCGGCAGGATGTGATTCGTCAGGATGCGGACCGTCGGTGCGCCGAGCGCCCGCGCGGCCAGGACGTAGTCCAGCTCTCTGGCCGTGAGCGTCGAGGCCCGCGCCAGCCGTGCGAAGTACGGGATGCCGACGATGCCGATGGCGATCATCGACGGCACCAGCCCGCGCCCCAGCACCGACGTGATCGCCAGGGCCAGCATCAGGGCCGGGAACGTCCAGATCGATTCGGTGATCCGCATCAGGAAGGCGTCGAGCTTGCCCCCGACGAACCCGGCCGCCACGCCGATGCTGACGCCGAACGTCAGCCCCACGCCCACCGAGATCAGGCCGACGAACAGCGAGATGCGGGAGCCGTGCACCAGTCGGCTCCACATGTCGCGGCCCAGGTAGTCCGTCCCGAGCCAGTGGGCCATCGACGGCCCCTCGTTGGCCTCCGAGTACGACTGATCGGTGATCGGGTCGTACCGCTGGATGACGTTGGCGAAGATCGCGACGAGCAGGAATGCGCCGAGGATGCCCACCGCCAGCGGCGCGAGGCGCACCCGCAGGATCCGCCGCACCAGTTGGAGCGACGTGTTGCGCGCGGCCCGCTCCGCCACGGGGACCGGCTGTTGGAGGGTCGTTGTTGTCACAATCGTTCTCCTTCAGCCTAGCGATAGTGGATGCGTGGGTCGATGTAGGCGTAGGCGATGTCGGCCAGCAGGTTGGCGAGCAGCACCCCGACCGCCATCACGAGGCTGACCGCCTGCACCACCGGAAAGTCGCGGGTGGTGATCGAGTCCACGGCCCAGCGCCCGATGCCGGGAATCGAGAAGATGCTCTCGGTGATGACCGAGCCGCCGAACACCAGCCCGAGCTGCAGGCCAAGCACGGTGACCACCGGAATCAGCCCGTTCTTCAGCGCGTGCCCCAGCACGACAGCCTTCTGCCCCAGGCCCTTCGCACGCGCCGTCGTCATGTAGTCCTGGTGCAGCACCTCGATCAGCGACGAGCGTGTCTGCCGCATCAGCACCGCCGAGAGGCCCAGGCCCAGCGTGAATGCCGGCATCAGGAGACGGGTGAGGTTCTGGACCGGGTCTTCTGAGAACGGCACGAAGCCCGAAGGCGGCAGCCATTTCAGGTAGACGGCGAAGAAGTAGATCAGCAGGATGCCGAACCAGAAGTTCGGGATGGCGATCCCGCCGAACGCGATCAGGCTCGACGCGATGTCCCAGCCGGAGTTCGGCTTGAGGGCCGAGATCACGCCGGCCGGGATCGCGATGACGATCGCCAGCAGCAGCGACAGCCCGGCCAGTTGGAGGGTCACCGGCAGTCGCTCGCGCAGACCCTGCACGACCGGCTGCCGATCTCGTGTCGAGGTGCCAAGGTCGCCGCGCGCCGTCTTGCCGAGCCAGTCGAGGTACTGGATCGGCAAGGGGCGGTCGAGACCGAGCTCGGCGCGCTTCGCCTCGTAGACCGTGCGGTCGCTCGCCAGCTGATCGCCGAGGATCAGCAGGGCCGGATCGCCCGGCAGCAGGAAGATGATCGAGAAGGAGATGATCGTCGCGAGGACCATCACCGGGATCATCTGCAGCACGCGCTGAAGAATGTAGCTTGCCATGGGCGCCTCAGGACATCGACATCTGGGTGAAGTCCCAGCGGTTGGTGACCGGCTCCGCGAAGCCCGTCAGCTTCTTGTTGAAGACCCAGTTCCAGTTCTGCTGCCAGAGCCAGCCGTACCAGGCCGTGTCGAACGCCTTCTTCTCCAGGTCCAGGTACATCTGCTTGCGCTTGGCGTTGTCAAAGCTCGCGCCGGCGTCGTCGATGAGCTTGTCCCACTCCTTGTCCTCGACGTGGGCCACGTTGAAGCTGCCGGCCGAGTGGAAGTAGGAGCGCCACTGGCCGTCTGGATCGTCGGCGGTGACGGGGTTCCGCATCGAGGCCATGTCGAACTTGCCGCCCGGCTGGCCGGGCCGCTTCACCAGCTTGGCGGTCCAGGCGGCGCGCTCGAGCGTCTCCAGGGTGATCTTGAAGCCGACCGCCTCGCCCATCTGCTTGATCATCTCGGACTGGGCCTTGTCCACCGCGCGGTCGATGACGGTGAACGTGAACGCGACCTTGCCGTCTGCGCCGGCCAGCGACGTGTCGGCAGCGACGGCTTCCTTGACCAGCGCCTCGGCCTTGGCCTTGTCGAAGGTGTAGAACGGCACCTTCTCGGTCTCGTCGTAGCCGAGCGAGCCCTTCGGCAGCAGGTACTTGCGCGAGATCCCCGAGGCGAAGCCGAGCGTCTTCGCCATCGCCTCGCGGTCGAGGGCGTACAGCATCGCCTGCCGCAGCTTGACGTTGCGGAACGGGCTTTCGGGGTTGGTGGCGTCGAAGATGACCCGGTAGTTGTTGCCCGAGACCTGCGACTCGACCACGGTCAGGCTCGGCTCGCCCTTGAGGCCGCCGATGTCCTTGCCCTGGATCAGCTCGGTGAAGTGCGCGTTGCCGCTCTTCAGCTCCAGCAGCCGCACCGAGTCGTCGATGATCAGGCGGTAGGTCAGCTTGTCGATGTACGGCAGCGGCTGGCCGTCGGACCCCTTCCGCCAGTAGTCGGGGTTCTTCTCCAGGGTGACGTGGCTGCCAGACTGCCACTCGACGAAGCGGTACGGACCCGCGCCGACCGGCTTGCGGCCGTAGGCGTCCTTGCCGGCCGCGTTGTAGGCGGCCGGGCTGATCGGGGCCGCGCCCGGGCCGCTCAGGATGCTGGGAATCGACGGGTTCGGGCCAGTGAAGCGGATGCGGACCGTCGAGGCGTCCACGGCCTCGACGGCCTTTGACTCGAAGGTGAACGGCCCGTTCGGGTTCGCCTTGATCTTCTCGATCTCGGCGTTGTCCTCCTTCGACAGGTCGATGCCGCGCAGGTTCGAGCGCACGCCCGACGCTGGATGGAAGATCAGCCGGTCGAGGTTCCACTTGGCGGCCTTGGCGTCCCACGGCGTGCCGTCGTGGAACTTCGCGCCAGACTGGAGCTTGAGCGTCAGCACGTCCGGCTTGGCATCCCATTCGGCGATGAGGTCGGGCACTGCGCCCCAGACGCCCTGAGCATTGGGCGCCCAGTTCAGCCAGCCGCCGTAGATCATGTTGCTGCCGCCCGGCTCGGCGGTGTTGAACGGCGGGTCGAACGAGACCCAGTCGTTCTGCACCACGACGGTGGCGGTCCCGCCACGCTTGGCCGGCCCGGCTGGCGCAGCCTGGGCCGCTGGCTTCGCGGCCTCGGCCGGCTTGGCGGCTTCAGCGGGCTTGGCGGCTTCGGCCGGCTTCGCCGGGGCTGCCGCGGCCGTGGTGGCGGCGGGCTTGGCGGCCTCAGCCGGCTTGCTCTCGGCTGGCTTGGCCGGGGCTGGCGCGGCGCTCTGGCCGCAGGCCTGGAGCAGCGGCACGGTCGCCACCGTCGCGGCCCCGAGGCCGAGCATCTTCAGCAGTTGGCGTCGATCCATCAGTCTCCTCCCAACGTGGACGTCGGTGTCCTGAGCCTGGATGTCGCACGGTGCGCCCGGGGGGCGCGACCGGCGGCCGGCGTCGGCCGCTGATCTGGATTGTGTGGGTGTATCTTGCGTGAACGAGACCGAGTCTGCCCTGAGAATCTCAGGCTGCCGGCACCGTAGCTTGCAGTGTAGCCTCGGGTCAGGCGAACCAGTAGGCAGCGTATTCGTGACGGCCGGCCACGGTGTCCTGGACGCCTTGCAGCTTCTTGCTGTAGACGAAGTTCCAGTCCTGCGCCCAGGTCCAGCCGTACCAGGCGTCGTCGAACGCCTTCTGATCGATGGCCCGGTAGAGCTTGATCCGCTCGGCCTGGTCCATCGTGGTAGCCGCCGTGTCAATCATCTTGTCCCACTCCTTGTCTTCGAGGTGGGACACGTTGAAGCTGCCGGACGAATGGTAGAAGGTCCGCCACTGGTTGTCAGGATCGTCGCCCTTGACCGGGTTCCGCATCGACCCCATCTCGAACTTGCCGCCGGGCTGGCCCGGCCGCTTCACGAGCTTGGCGGTCCAGGCGGCGCGCTCCAGCACCTCGAGGGTGATGTTGAAGCCGACGGCATCCGCCATCTGCTTGATCATCTCGGACTGGGCCTTGTCCACGGCTCGCTCGATGACGGTGAAGGTGATGTTGATCTTGCCGCCGCTGGCGATGGCCGGATCCTTCGTCATCACGTCCTTGACGAGCTGCTGCGCCTTGGCCCTGTCGAACCAGTAGTGCGGCGTCTTCTCGTCCTGGTCGTAGGCGAACGAGCTCTTGGGCAGGAGGTACTTCACGCCAGAGCCCGACCCGAAGCCGAGCGTCTTCGCCATCGCCTCGCGGTCGAGGGCGTACAGCATCGCCTGCCGCAGCTCCTTGTGCTTGACGAACGGGCTTTCGGGGTTGGTCGAGTCGAAGATCAGGCGGTAGAAGTTGCCCGACGCCTGCGATTCGAGGATCGCCAACTGCGGGTCCGACTTGACCCCGCTGATGTCCTTCCCCTGGATCAGCTCGGTGAAGTTCGCCGAGCCGCTCTTGAGCTCCAGCAGGCGGGCCGAGTCGTCGATCACGAGCCGGTAGCGGACGCCGTCCAGGTACGGCAGCGGCTGACCGTCCGCGCCCTTCTTCCAGTACTGCGGATTCTTCTGCAGGATGATGTGGCTGCCGGACTTCCACTCCACGAACTTGAAGGGGCCGGCTCCCACGGGATTCCGCGCGAACGCCGCCTTGCCCTGCTTGTTGTAGCTGTCGGGACTGACGGGGTTCGTCCACTCGTTGGCCGAGCTGATGTTGGTGATGAAGGCCGGCGACGGCGAGCTGAGCGCGACCTTGATCGTCGAGTCGTCCACGATCTGGATCGCCTTGGACGAGAAGGTGAAGTGCTCCGGATCGGCCTTCAGCTTCTCAAGCTCGGCAGCGTCCTCCTTCGAGCGGTCGATGCTGCCCATGAACGGGCGCAGCCCGGAGGCCGGGTCAAACGCGGCGCGGTCGAGGTTCCACTTGGCGGCCTTGGCATCCCAGGGCGTGCCGTCGTGGAATGTGATGCCCTTCTGGAGCTTCAGCGTGACGGCATCGGGCTTCAGATCCCACTCAGCCACCATCTCCGGGACCGGCCCCCACTGGCCCTTGTCGTTCTTGTCCCAGAGGATCCAGTTGCCGCAGATCATGCCGGCCACACCCGAGCCAGAGGTCGAGTAAATAGCGTCCATGGTGGTCCAGTCGTTCTGAACCACGACCTCCAGGGTGCCTCCCCGCTTCGGCGCGCCGGCGGCGGCCGCCGGCGCCTGGGCGGCCGGCTTGGCTGCCTCGGCCGGCTTCGCGGCCTCGGCTGGTTTGGCGGGCGCCGCTGCTGCCGTCGTGGCGGCGGGCTTGGCCGCCTCCGCTGGCTTCGCGGCCTCGGCCGGCTTGCTCTCCGCTGGCTTCTGGGCAGGCGCACTCGGCGCGCACGCCTGCAAGAGCGGCAGACTCGCCGTCGTTACGAACCCAACACCGAGTGCCTTCAGGAGCTGTCGTCGATCCATCCTGCACCTCCCCACGTGTGACGTCTGGAGCGTCAGGGGGTGGCAGCGCACAGGCAGATTCGCGCCGAGCATCAACGGCCGTCACTGGCCGCCGTGAGAGCACCGCTCCGTGCCGCTGTCAGCCACACCTGGCTGCTGGCGCGCCGCCCCGACTCCACTGAGGTGGCGCGCTGATTCGCTTCCGTTCTTCTTCGATGGCCGGCGGAGGGTACCCCCGGCCGCGATCTCGACGCCAGTCTGCGCCGTCTCCTCCTCGTCAGCGCCGTGCCGCCCGCCGGCGGCGCCGCCTCTGCCCGACGATCTCCCCGCCGGGTGTACGGTGGCCTACGATGGACGCCGACCGCCCACGTCGACCACGATGTACTGCTGCTCGATGGACACCGGGAACGTCTCGGCCTTGTACGGCCCCTTCACCAATCCGGGCGGCGCAAGCGGATCGGTTTCTGCTTCGGTCGGCCCGTCCTCGCCAGGAACCGCCGCCACCAGCGTCTCGCCGGACTCGACGGACACATCGTAGCGCCGGACGCGCACCTTTGACGGCTCGCACCAGGACTGCCCGGTCCGCAGGTCGAACTCCCAGCCGTGCCACGGGCAGCGAATGACCTCGCCGGGCCGCGACAATTGGTACTCGCCGGGCAGCGGCGCGACGAGGAACCCGGTCTGCCTGCCGCTGCACAACGGTCCGCCCTGGTGCGGGCAGCGATTGAGCACGGCGAAGTACTCGCCGTTGACGTTGAAGACGCCGATCTCTCGGCCGTTGACCAGGATGACCTTGCGGCTCCCTGGCGGAATGTCGTCCACCGTGCCGACCACGAAGCGCGTGCCGTCATCGACGCCGAGCGCGACGTTGCTGACCTGGGATGCCGCCAGCTTCCTGGCCAGAGACGCGCCAACGGACGGATCGCCGTAGCCGGCCGGATCCGCGATGGACTCCTGCACGGGCTGCTCGGTCGTGTCGGCCACGCTCAGCCCCTCACGCGCGGCAGGAGCCGCTCGCCGTAGAAATCGAGCGCGTTCTGGAAGAACAGCTTCTGCTCGAACTCCTCGGGCAGCTTCGTCTTCGGCAGCGCCTGGTCCGGCGCGTCGAAGTCCCAGTGGGGGTAGTCCGTCGCGAAGATCAGCCGGTCTGCGAGCGTGCCGTGCCGCAGCAGCTGCGTAAACTGGTGCGGCTTGAACGGCTCCTCCATCGGCTGGGTCGAAAGCCAGATGTGGTCTCGGATGTACTCCGAGGGCAGCTTCTTCAGGTGCGGCACCTCTTCGTGGAGCCGCTTGTAGGCGGCGTCCATGCGCCACATCAGCGTCGGCAGCCACGCGAACCCGCCCTCGATCAGGCAGACGCGGAGGGTGGGGAACTGCTCGAACACGCCCTCGAAGATCAGGCTGGTGAGCTGCCCCTGGAAGCTCTGAGCCATCCCCGTGTGATCCTCGATGTAGTACGAAGGCCAGCCGGTGCCGGTCAGCGGGTTGCCGCCCTGGCCGCCAAAATGGATGCCGATGGGCAGGTTGTGCCGGACAGCAGCCTCGTAGATCGGCCAGTAGCGGCGGCGGCCCAGCGGCTCCGCCCCACGGATCACCAGCAGGATCTGGACGAAGTTCGGATCGTCGCCCAGCCGGTCGATCTCGGCCGCCGCGAGGTCGCCCTCCTCCTGCGGCACGCAGATCGAGGCCTTGATACGCGGCTCGGGATCGGTCCACTCGCCGATCTGCCACTCGTTGATGGCGCGCGCCAGGGCGGCGGTGTAGTGCGGATGCCGCTGCACGGCGCTGTGAAAGAGCGGGTTGTTGATGGCGATGTCGATGCCCCACTCGTCCAGCAACTGCTCGCGCAGGAAGGGCAGATTCGACCCTGGCGGCCCGCCCGCTGGCGGCCACGAGTCCACCCGGGCCGCGTTCGGGCTTTCCTTCGGGTAGTTGGTGCCGCTGTACGACCACCGTCCGAGCATCTCATGGTGACGGTGCCACCGCTTTGGCAGGTACTTCAGCAGCTCCTTCTCCGAGGCGAAGGTGGTGTGGATGTCGCCGTCGACCAGAGTCGGCCTGACGGGCTGCTCGGACTGAGGGCGTCGCAGCGTCGCGGTCACACGGTCCTCCGGGGGTCTCAGGCGAATTTGTAGAAGGAGCGGGCGTTGCCGCGCAGGATCTTGTCGGTCAGGGCCGGCGGGAGGTCGAGCGGGAACGCCTCGGCTGGCGAGTCGTACTGCCAGTGCGGCCAGTCCGTGGAGAAGAGCAGCAGATCATCTGAGCCAAGCTGATCGAGCGTCTCCAGCAGGAACTCGGACTCGGGCGGCGCATCGACGGGTTGGAGCGTGAATCGGACGTGTTCGAGGATGTACTCGGAGGGGGCGCGCCTGACCCACGGCACCTCGCGGCGCAGGCCCTTCCACTCCTTGTCGAGCCGCCAGAGCATGGCCGGCAGCCAGGTCCAGCCGCTCTCGACGCAGACCACCCGCAGCGTGGGGAAGCGGTCGAAGATGCCCTCGGAGACGAGGCTCATCAGGTGGGACTGAAAGACGCTCGCCATCCCCACCCACTCTTCGACGTAGTGGGTCGGCCAGCCAGCGGAGGTCGGCGGCACGCCCGGCGAGCCGCCGAACTGGATGCTGACGACGAGATCGTGCTCCAGCGCTGCCTCGAAGACGGGCAGGTAGCGGCGGTTGCCGTACGGGCGCTCGGCGCGGGCCGGCAGCGCCACCTGGACGAAGCCCGGGTGGCCGCCCACGCGGCGGATCTCGGCAGCGGCCATGTCAGGGTGCTGGATCGGCACGACGATCGAGCCGCGCAGGCGTGAGTCCCGCTCCAGCCAGTGCTCGATCTGCCAATCGTTGGCGGCGCGCGAGAACGCCTCCGCGCCAAACGGATTGTGGATGCCGTCCACCCCGTAGGAGCAGCTCAAAATGCCGATCTCGACGTTCCACGGATCGAGCACCTGCTCGCGGACCTGCTCGACCGTCGTGCCGGGCCGTCCGCCGCCTTTCGGCCGGCTGCCCGGGCGGATCGAGGTCGGCAGGCCCGGCGGATACGCATCGTCGGTCGGACCTTTGAAGCCGGTCTGCTCGACGGCGTCGCGCCAGAACTCGGGGAGGTACGGCATGAGCGCCTGCGTGCTCGGCGCCTGATTGTGGAGGTCACAATCGATGATGGGCAGGCCAGCCGCGCCCGGAATCATCACGCGATGTTGCGCGTCAACACCCACAGAACTCAACGACACCCTCTCCCCTGTGTGTTTTGTTCTTGTTCTTGTTCTTGTTCTGTTCTTGCCTTACGATACCTGTAGTCTGTGACAGTGTCAAGGCGAAACGTTTGATCCTGCCGCCTGTGGAGGCGCGGGTTCGGGGGCGAGGCGGAGCGTGCGGGCGCGTCCAACCATGCGCGACATTGCGAAGGCGGCTGGCGTGCCTGTCTCGGCAGTGCCGCTGGTGCTGGCCGACAAGCCCGGCGTCTCGGCCGACCGTCGAGCACGCGTGCGGCAGGCGATTGAGGATCTCGGGTACGCCCGGCCGCTCGGGCCGGGCCGACAGACCCGGCGGCATCGGCTCGGGCTGGTGATCGAGGGACGCGGCATCCCGATCTTCACCGACTACTACTACGGCGAGATTCTGGCCGGCATCCAGGCCGAGGCCAAGGCGCTCAGGCTGGCGGTCTGGCTGCACGCCTTCGAGCCGGAGACCGAGACCATCGACGACGTGGCGCGGGCCGCCCGTGACGAGGTGGACGGCTTCGTCGTGGTGAGCGGCGGCGACATGACCGACGAGCGGATCTCCCTCCTGGAGCGGACCGGCCTGCCGACTGTGCTGGTGGACAACTACATCATCGGGCACGACGTCCACGCCGTTGTCGCGGACAACTACGGGGCCGGGTACGTCGCCACCCGGCATCTGCTCGACCTGGGGCATCGGCGCATCGGGATGATCGCCGGCTCGCGGGCCTATCGAAAGTTCGTCCACCGGCAGAGCGGCTATGCCGACGCGCTGGCCGAGGCCGGCATCGGGCCGGACCTGAGCCTGATGCCGCCAGCGCATCTCTCCGAAGGGCGGGCCGGCGAGCCACGGGCTGGCGAGATCGAGATGGCCGGGTTCCTGGCCCTGCCGCCGGACCGTCGCCCGACGGCGCTGGTGGCGGCCAACGACCGGCTGGCCGCTCGCGCCCTGCTGGTGGCGCACCGGGCAGGAGTTCGCGTGCCGTCCGAGCTGTCCGTGGTCGGCATCGGCGACGTGGACGAGGCGACCTCGACGATCCCGCCGCTGACGACGGTCAGCATCCCGCGCCGCGAGATGGGCGTGCTGGGCGTGCGCCGGCTGGTCGAGCTGCTGCGGGGAACGGCCCCGACGCCCCAGAAGACGGTGCTCCACACGCGGCTGATGCAGCGCGAGTCGTCGGGGCCGGCGCCAGAGTAACCTCACCCCCCGACCCCCAGCGCCACCGTTTGACAGGCGAGCCTGCCGGGGGTCACCATCAGACGAGCGCTCGCTCCCGGGCGGGCGCCAGCTCCCAACTGGCTGGAGCCTCAACGATGCGACTCGTCACCTTCCAGGATGCCGCCGGCGTCCGCATTGGCGCGGTCATCGGCGACGATCAGGTTCTCGATCTGGCGGCAGCCGCCGATGTGCCGTCCGACATGCTCGCGTTCATCGACGCCGGCGCGAGCGCGCTGGAGCGTGCCCAGAAGGCCGTGTCGGCGGCCGACAAGGGCAAGCTGCTGGCGCTCTCCAGCGTCAAGCTGCTCGCGCCGATCCCGCGCCCGCGAAAGAACGTCTTCGCGCTGGGCCTCAACTACGCCGACCACGTGGCCGAGGGCGCTCGCACACGGGGCGAGGCCGTCAAGTTGCCGGAGTTCCCCGTCTACTTCACCAAGGCGGTCACGGCGGTCATCGGGCCGTCCGACCCGATCCCGTTCGACGGCCGGCTGTCGCCGCAGTGGGACTGGGAGGCCGAGCTTGCCCTGGTGATCGGCAAGACCGGCCGCGACATCAGCAAGGCCGACGCGCTGAGCCACGTCTTCGGGTACACCTGCCTGAACGACGTGTCCGTGCGGGACGTTCAGCGGCGGCACGGCGGCCAGTTCTTCAAGGGCAAGAGCACCGACGGCACCTGCCCCATCGGGCCGTGGATCGTGACGGCCGACGAGATCCCGAATCCCGGCGTGCTGAAGATTCAGTCGCGGGTCAACGGCGTCGTCAAGCAGGACTCGAACACGAAGCACATGATCTTCGACGTGCCGACCACCATCGAGTCGCTGTCGGCGGGGCTGACGCTCGAAGCCGGCGACATCGTGGCCACGGGCACGCCGGACGGCGTCGGCATGGCCCGCACGCCACCCGAGTGGCTGGCCCCTGGCGATGTCGTCGAGATCGAGGTTGAGGGCGTCGGCGTCCTCAAGAACGCGGTCGTGGATCGCTGGGCCTGAGCCAGGGCATGACGTCGGGGAGCGGCGGCTCGGACGACACCACGCCGCTCCCACGGCTGCGCGCGGCCGTTGACGCCGCGCGCGTCCCGCCCCAGCACGGCGACGACCTCGTCTGCCTCTACGACCGCGACGATCCGGCCGGCGCGCAGGTGGTCATGTCGCAGGGCGGCCTGCTGCTGGCGAGCCTGCTGGACGGACGGCGCTCGGCGTCGGCGGTGCAGGCCGTGTTCGCGTTGCGGACCGGCCAGACGCTCCCGTCCGAGGATCTGACCGCGTTCGTCGACCGATTGGATCAGGCCCTCTTGCTGGAAAGCACCCGCTATCAGCTACACCACCGTCGCATCGCCGAAGCGTTCCGAAGAGGCCCCACCCGGCCGGCCGTGCATGCTGGCGGCGCGTACCCCGGGCATCCCGACGATCTCCGCGACTTTCTCGGGCGACAGTACGTCCGGGAAGGCGGGCCGGGCGGCCATCCTGGCCCGGTCACGAAAGGGCCAAGACGCGGACTGTTGGTCCCGCACATCGATCTGCATCGCGGGGGGCACTCGTACGCCTGGGCCTACCGCGAGCTTGCCGAGTCCGTGCCAGCCGACTTGTACGTCTTGCTGGGCACCTGCCACATGCCGATGCGGCGGCCCTTCGCGGCGACACGCCTGCCCTACGACACGCCGTTCGGGCCGGTCACGGCCGACCGCGCCGCGTTGGATCGGCTGGCGGCCATCGCGCCGTTCGACATCTACGAGGACGAGCTGTCCCACCGCCGCGAGCACGCGCTGGAGTTTCAGGCCGTCTACCTCAAGTACCTGGAGCACACCGGCGCGGGCGCGCCGGCCGAGGTCGTGTCGATCCTCTGCGTGCCGCCGAGCAAGCTGCCAGATGGCGGCGTTCCAGGTGACGACCCGGCTACCGATGAGTTCCTGCAGGCGCTCCAGGGCGTGTTGCAGGTTGATGGTCGGCGCGTCTGCTTCGTGGCCGGAGCCGACTTCGCGCATGTTGGGCCGCAGTTCGGCGATCCGTCGCCCGTGGACGCGCGCTTCGCCGACCATGTCCGCGCCGGCGACCTGGCGATGCTCGACCTGATCGCGGCCGGCGACGCGGACGGCTTCTACCGCCAGGTGGTCCAGGAGCCGGCCGGCCCCGGCATGGCGAACGAGAGCGCCGCCGTGGGCGGGCCGCGCCGCATCTGCGGCCTCGCGCCAACCTACGCCATGCTGCGGCTTGTCGAGCGCGACAACGGCCAGATCCTGCACTATGACCAGTGGATCGACGAGGGCGGGGCTGGCTCCGTCACGTTCGGATCCGTCATCTTCGATTGAGGTCGGCCGGGCGCCTGTCCGGCCGCGAGAGAGCAGCATGGCGTCCCGACGTTCCCAGCCCGAGCCGCTCACCGACGACGAGCGCGCGATCCTCGAAGAGCAGACCCAGCGCAACCTCGACGGCATGGAGCTGGAGGCGGCCGGGCGGATGGATCTGGCCATCGAGCTGTACGAGCAGAACGTCGAGGAGGGTTTCGCGGGCGACTGGCCGTACAGCCGGCTGGTGACCGTCTACGAGCGCCAGGGCGACTACGCCGAGGCCGAGCGGGTACTACGCCGAGCCATCGACGTGACGAAGGCTGACCGCCGCCGTCCTGCGGCCGACCGACGCTCGGTGGTCGAAGGCTTGCAGGGACGGCTGCGTGTGCTGAAGAAGGCCGCGCAGGCGGCGAAAAAGGCTGGAGACGCGCGTAGGGGACACGCCTCCGTGCCGCTGCCGATGGTGGACGGTCGTTGATCGGCGGCCCGAAGCATGGACCCTGGGGTCGAAACAACCTGACAGACGTGAGCGGCGGTCGTGTCTGGTGACGGACCGTCAAGATGGAGGACAGCGATGTTTGTGGCGATCAACAAGCTGACCGTGCCGGCCGAGTACGGCGGCCGGCTGGAGCAAGGGTTCACCCACAACGCCAGCGGCATGGCGGGCGTGGCCGGCTTCGTGTCGTTCGACCTGCTGCGCGTGGAGGGTGGTGGCGAGTACCTCGTCGTCACCAAGTGGCAGGACAAGGCGTCGTTCGAGGCGTGGCGCGATGGCGACGCGTTCAGCAAGGCGCACAGCAACGTCAACCCCAACAGTCCGGTCAAGTCGGAGCTTGGCAGCTACGACGTGGTGATCAGCCGACCGTAGCGGACGGGCGTTCTGGCAGATGCCAGAGCGCCCTGCCCTCGCGGCGTGCTGTTCGAGGAGGATTCCGTGCCCGAGCCGTTCCCGATCGTCTCGGTAGCTGAGATGCGCGCCCTCGAGGCGGCGGCTGTCGAGGCCGGCACGCCGGAGCGGGTGCTCCAGGAGCGGGCGGGCCTCGCCGTAGCCGACGCCGTCGAGGCCGAGCTTGTGGCAGCAGGCCGAGACGCCGCGCGCCGGCCACGGATCGTCGTGCTGGTCGGGGCCGGCAACAACGGTCGCGACGCCGTCGTGGCTGGCCGGCGGCTGGCAGCACGCGGCGGCCGGGTGTCGCTCTGGTGGGGCTCGCGCTGCCCACTCTCGCAGGC
Source organism: Chloroflexota bacterium (assembly GCA_020850535.1). NCBI lineage: Bacteria > Bacillati > Chloroflexota > Chloroflexota bacterium. The sequence goes on along the minus strand of JADZEM010000217.1, from coordinate 29,562 downwards.
CGAGCGGATCGATCTCGCTGCTGAGGGGCTGCGTTTCGCCCGCTTCGACGAGGAGGGGTTTGCACCGCACCTCGCGACGGAGGTCGAGGCGAGCGATGTCGTCATCGACGGTCTGCTCGGCGTGGGCAGTCGCGGCCCGATGCGTCCGGAGCTGGCGCGGGTCGCTGGCGTCGCCAACGCGGCGCGCGGTCGGACCGAAGGGCGGCGGGCCGTGGCCGTCGACGTGCCGAGCGGCATCGACGCCGACGACGGCTCGACGCCCGGGACCGTGGTCCGGGCCGACCTCACGGTGACGTTCGGGGCCGTCAAGACGGGGTTGCTGCGATTCCCGGCGGCCGGGCACGCTGGACGGATCATTCCTGCTCGAATCGGCCTGCCATCCACGGTCGTGAGCGCCCACAGCCTGCGGGCGCTCGACGTACCGAGCGTGCGTGGCCTTGCGCCCGCCCGAGCGGCCGACGCCCACAAGTACCGGGTGGGGCGCGTCCTGGTCATCGCGGGGTCCGATCAGTATGTTGGGGCGGCCTGTCTGGCGTCGGAGGCGGCGGCGCGGGCCGGGGCGGGCCTCGTCGGGCTGGCATCGACCGAGGCCGTCAAGCGGGTGCTCGCCACGCGGCTCCCCGAGGCGACGTACCCGCTGACGCTCGCGGACCTTGCCCACCGCACGGATGCCGAGGCAGCGGCCGTCGTCGAGGTGCTGGCGGACCAGGAGGCGCTGGCGATCGGGCCAGGCATCGGGCGGGCGCCGGCCACGGCAGCGTTTCTCCGAGCCGTGTTGACCGGGAACGCGGCCCAGCCAGCGCCGACGCCCTGTGTCATCGATGCGGACGCGCTCTCGCTGCTGGCCCAGTGGCCGGACTGGTGGCAGCAGATCGGCCGCGAGCATGTCCTGACACCGCACGCCGGCGAGATGGCACGGCTGCTCGACGGCACGCCGCAGCTCGACCGGGTGGATGGCGAGGCTACCTGGGAGACGGCTCGTCGGGCGGCGCAGCATTGGGGCCAGATCGTGGTGCTCAAGGGGCCGTTCACGACGGTCGCCCTGCCAGACGGCTCGGCCTGGGTCTGGCCGCACGCCAATGCTGCCCTGGCGACGGCCGGCACCGGCGATGTGCTGGCCGGCCTCACCGCGAGTCTGCTCGCACAGGGGTTGACGCCGTCAGCGGCGGCGCGGCTGGGCGTGGTGGTGCATGCGCTCGCCGCTCGCCGCGCCGCCGACCGCCTGGGCACGCGCACCCTGCTGGCGTCGGACCTGCCAGCCGCGCTGCCGGCCGTGCTGGCGGACCTCGAAAGCCCTCGGCCATTCGTCTGAGGCAACGCACCGGCGGGGCATGCAGACGGGTTGGGGGCTATCCCAACAAGCGCAGCATTGGAGCGCGAGGGCCTGTGCCCGCCTGGTCCCCATTGCCCCGGGCGGGGACAGGCCCTCACGCTCCAGACCCGAGAACCTGAGACGGGCTTGCAGGGCCGGCCCTGGGTTTTGACAGCGCCGCCCTAAAGCCGTATACAGGATCATGCGCGGGCTGCCCGGGGGCGTGCCTGTGGAGGGGCTGATGAAGGTCCGGTTCTGGGGGACGCGCGGGTCCATTCCGTCGCCCGGTCCCCGCACGATTCGGTATGGTGGGAACTGCTCCTGTGTCGAGGTTCGGACGCCGTCTGGCGAGCTGTTCATCGTGGACGCAGGCACCGGTATCCGCGAGCTCGGGCTGGCGCTCATGTCCGAGCAGCCGGTCACTGCCCACATCTTGCTCAGCCACACCCACTGGGACCACATCTCGGGCTTCCCGTTCTTTCCGCCCGCCTTCGCCCCTGGCAATACCCTGACGATCTACGCGGCCCGCAACATCGATAAGCGGCTCGAAGACGTGATGGCCGGACAGATGGAGTACACCTACTTCCCCGTCACGCTGTCGGATCTGCCATCGGTCATCAGCTATCGAGAGCTGTTGGAAGAGACGTTCACCGTCGGCTCGGCGACGATCGCCACGCACTACCTGAATCACACCTCGATCTGCATGGGCTACCGGATCGAGGAGGGCGGCAAGAGCGTAGCCTACGTCAGCGACCACGAGCCGTACGGGCTGGCTCTCTTCGGGGCCGATCCGCCCGCCGACAGGATCGGGCGCGGGCTGCGGGATGGCGTCGTGCACGTCGGAGACCGCCGGTTGATCGAGTGGGTCAAGGGTGCGGACCTCATCATTCAGGATACCCAGTACACGCCTGACGAGTACCCGAGGAAGATCGGGTGGGGGCACGGCAGCGCTGACTACGTCACCGACGTGGCGATCATGGCGGGAGCGAAGCGGCTCGCGCTCTATCACCACGACCCGCTGCACGACGACGACACGGTAGACCGCATCGTGGACTACTGTCGTGCGCGAGTGGCCGAGGCCGGGGCTGCACTCGAAGTCTTCGCGGCCGCCGAGGGCCAGGAGCTGCACCTGTAGTCGTGCCGGCGGCCTGCGGCCGCTGGCTCCTGGCACGGCCCGTGCGTTAGGTGAGCCAACTGGCAGGTGCGCGTTGGGGGTGCACCGCGCCCCGCCCTATGAGGAGGCTCCGCGACTATGCTTCCCGAGACCGAGCATCGGCCCCGTCTACTGATCGCTGACGACGACCCCACCCTTGCCGAGACGATGCGCGAGGTGCTGGAAGAGGATTTTGCCGTCGAGGTGACGTCGGATGGCTCCGAGGCGCTGGCGCGCGCTCAGCAGGACCGTCCTGACGTCCTGGTCATCGATGCCCAGATGCCTCGGATGGACGGACTGCGCGCCTGCCGCGCCCTGCGCCGCGATCCGCGCACCGCCGACCTGCCGATCATCATGGTGACGGGCTGCACCGGCCCCGAGTTCGTACGCGAGGCGTTCGCGGCGGGCGTGACTGACTACCTGCCCAAGCCGTTCAGTATCTCGCAACTGCGGGCGCGCGCGACGACGTGGCTTCTGCGCCAGCGGGCCAGCTAGCCCTCAGCGATCTCCGCTGCCCTCGTCGATCCTACATCGGACCCACTGCCTCCCTGCCCGCCGCCGAGTACCATGCGGGCTGACCCCTGGAACCGAGTTGCCGTTCCCGGCGTCACCCTCTGCATCTCGAACGGCCGCTCGTTCGCGAGCACCCGCGTGGAGGTCCGATGTGAACGTCCGATGGTTTGTCGCGTCGCTCGCCGCCCTCATCGTCCTGTTCGCCGTCAGCCCGGGACCGACAGCCGCGTGCGGCGGCTTCTTCTGCACCACCGTTCCCGTCGATCAGGCAGCCGAGCGCATCATCTTCACGATGGACGAAGGGTCGATCTCGACCTATGTCCAGATCAACTACGTCGGCGCGGCTGAGGATTTCGCCTGGGTGCTGCCGGTGCCAGCCGTGCCGAAGGTGGACACGGCGGAGATGGCGATGTTCCGCGATCTGGACCGCCTGACCCAACCGGTCTACATCGGGCCACGGCCGCCAGCCTGCCTCCAGCGCCCGATGCCGTCGATGGCTGCGCCGGCCGGCCGCGCAGCCGAGGGTGGCACGACGGTGCTGGCGAGTGGTGAGGTCGGACCGTTCGGCTACCACGTCGTCACCTCGCCGGACCCGGACGACCTTGTCAAGTGGCTGCGCGAGAACGGCTACCGCATCACCGACGAGATGGTCCCGCTGGTCAAGGCGTACACCGACGAGGGGCTGGTGTTCCTGGCCATGAAGCTGAAGCAGGGCCAGAACGCGACGGACATCGTCCCCGTCAAGCTGACCTATGAATCGTCACTGCCGATGATCCCGCTGCGCCTGACCGCCGTCGCCGCGACACCCGACATGCCGGTGATCGTCTGGGTGTTCGCGAAGGATCAGGTGCAGTCGATCAACTACACGCCGATCACCATCGCCGATTCGGAAGTCAAGTTCAGCCCGTTCGGCGGCAACGACTACCGACAGACCGTCGTACGGGCCGTCGATCAGGCCGGCGGGCGCGCGTTCGTCACCGAGCTGGCCCAGCCGACAGGCCAGGTGCGTCCGCCCAGCGATCCGGCCGTGCAGCTACTGTTCCAACAGCACCCGTATCTGACGCGGCTGTACACCCGCATCTCGCCCGACGAGATGACCATCGACCCGGTCTTTGACCTTGCGCCGGGCCAGCCGACCGTCTCCAACGTCCACGATCTGTCTGGCAAGCCGGCCCCCTGGAGCTGTTCGGACGATCCGTTCACGTTCAAGCCGGTGGCCGACGCCGGGCCGCCGCCGTGGATGATGGCCGGTGGCCGCTACCTCCAGCGCTTCAACCAGGGCGGCGCGCCGAAGGGCTGGGCGATGTTCACCATCCTGGCGCTGACGGTGCTCGCCGTCTGGCGGCCGAGCGCCCTGGCGCGGCCGGCGCGGGCGTTCGGCGTGCTGATCGAGCGCGGCAGGGGCGCGGCCCGAAAGGGTGTCGTGGCTGCTGGCGCAGCACGGCCCAGCCGGCCGGCCGGTTGGCGGCGCGCGTGGTGGTCGCCCGCCGCCCTGCGCCTGCGGCCCGACACGGTGGCCCTGCTTTTCCTGGAGATGCTGCTGCTCCAGGGCTTCCACGAGATCGAGCACATCGTGCAGGTATTCCAGCGGACTGTGCTGGGGATCGGGAGTGGGGCCGGCGTGCTTGGCTCCGTCTTCGACGTGGAGCCTGTCCACCTGATCTACAACCTCGGGTTCCTGGCGCTGCTGGGCGCCGTCTATCAGGGCTGCCGTCAGAATCGGGCGGCGATCCCGCGCAATGCCGCCACGGTGATGTCGCTGCTGACGGTGTCGTTCTTCTTCCAGGGCTTCCACACCGTCGAGCACGTCGTGAAGATGGTGCAGTTCATCCAGACCGGGATGAACGGGACGCCCGGGATCTTCGGCTACTGGATCCCGGTGGTGTTCCTGCACCTGGGCTACAACACGGCGCTCTACGTGCCGGTGGTCATCGCGTTCTTCGTGGGCGGTTTCCACACGGCGTCCGGTCGCATCCTCGTCGAGCTGCTGCGCGGCGGTCGGGAGGCATCGCGGCCTCGGATGGCGTAAGCGAGCTGTCAGCCATCAGTGGTCAGCCGTCAGCATAGCAAGGTGGCCTGTGCCGCCATGCGTCTGATCGCTGATCGCTGATGGCTCACGGCTTCCTTCCCTTGACGCCGAGGGGCCGAGCGCGCAAGCATCACCATCGCGGAGGACGATGATGAAGTTCGCAGCAAACCTCTCCATGCTCTACACCGAGGTCGATGTGCTGGACCGCTTCGCCAAGGCAGCGGAGGCCGGCTTCACCCACGTCGAGATGCTCTTCCCCTTCCACTACGATCTCGACGCCATCGAGCGAGAGCTGAAGAAGCACAACCTGACGATGATCCTTTTCGACACCGATGCCGGGAACTTTGCCGGCGGAGATCGCGGCTACCTGTGCGATCCGTCGATGAAGGAGCGGTTCCACGAGAGCGTCAAGGAGGCGCTGGCCATCGCGCCGCGCCTGGGCACGACCCTCCTCAACGCCCTCGCCGGTAAGGTGCCGGCCGGCGTGAGCCTCGAGGAGGCGCGCGCCACCTGCGTCGAGAACCTGAAGCGGGCCGCGCCGCTCTGCGAGGCGGCCGGCGTGGTGCTGATGTCGGAAGGGCTGAACTCGGTCCAGACGCCGGGCTACTTCCTGGACAACTCGATGCTCGGGTTCGGCATCGTGGACGAGGTCGACAGTCCGGCCGTCAAGTTCCAGTACGACATCTATCACATGCAGATCATGGAGGGGAACCTGATCGATACGATCAAGAGCAACCTCTCGAAGATCGCACACATCCAGATCGCGGACGTCCCGGGCCGGCACGAGCCGGGCACCGGCGAGATCAACTACCCGAACGTCCTGAAGGCCATCGACGAGAGCGGCTACCAGGGCTACGTCGCGCTGGAGTACGCGCCATCTGGCGACACACAGGCCGGCCTCGACGCCTGGCTACCGAAGGAGCAGCGAGCCGTCCGCTAGCCGCTCCGTTGGTCGGCTGTGCCTCGACGGTGGCTGTGCCGCTCGCGCCCCTTTGCGGCGCGAGCGGGTTCGTTTGGCTGTCCCCGCGCAGCCTGCCGGCGGACGGCTCCGAAGCAGCAGAGTCGTCGCGAGCAGGGCGGAAGCCTCGAGCAGGGAGCATGTCTCGAGCAGGGAAGAAGCCTCGAGCAGGGAAGAAGCCTCGAGCAGGGAGCAAGTCTCGAGCAGGGAGCAAGTCTCGAGTAGAGCGGAAGCCTCGAGCAGGGAGCATGTCTCGAGTAGAGCGGAAGCCTCGAGCAGGGCGGACGTCTTGTGCGAAGCGTGCAAGATTCAATGTCATCCTGAGCGAAGCGAGCCTGCGAGCGCAGCCGAAGGATCTCACCGTGCAGTGCGTCGCACCGGTGTGTGAGATCCTTCACTTCCCTCGCAAGCTCGGTGCGTTCAGGCTGACATGATTGTTCGTGCCCGGCACACTACCTGACGCCATCGACGTGCCGGCGACGAACCGGCCTTCTTGACAACCCCGACGGAGGAAGCGCACGTGCAGGTGCGGTCGCTGCGACCAGACGAGATCGCGGCGGCCGCCGCGATGCTGGCGCGTGCGTTCGTCGGCCGGCCGTTCACCCGGCTCCTGGGCGACGACGAGCCGAGCCGCCTCGCAGCGTCGAGGTGCACGTTCAGCGGGATGCTGCGCTACGGACTCCGCTACGGCGAGTGTCTGGTGGCCGAGAACGCTCGGGCCACGCTCCTGGGCGCGGCGATCTGGTGGGCGCCGGAGCACGTCGAGCCAACCGCCGAGCAGCTTGCTGAGTGCGGTCTCGCTGAGGCGCAGGCCGTGGTTGGGCCAGTCGCCTGGGCGCGCATCGACGCCTACGACGCCGTCGCATCGCAGCTCCACCGTGCGGCCGTCTCCGGGCCGCACTGGTACCTGTGCGCGGTCGGGACCGCGCCCGAGGCCCAGGGGCAGGGCGTCGGCAGCGCGCTGCTCGCGTCGATGTACGAGCGGCTCGACCGAGAAGGGCTGCCGGCCTACCTGGACACGAACGTCTCGGAGAACGTGGCATTCTACGGGCGGCGCGGCTTCGTGCTGACGGGCGCGGCGGTCGACCCTGCTAGCGGCATCCTGGTACGCGGGATGCGCCGCGATCCGTCGCCTCCGGGGACAAGCTCACGCCCCGACCGACTTCCTCCAGACCGCGCTACCGGACCGGGAACGCCGGCGCCACGAACTTGACCAGGGCGGCGTAGTCCAGCAGGCCGAGCGTCAGGGCCAGCATCAGCGGCAGGCCGTCCGGCAGCCAGCGTCGAGCGCGCTCAGGCAACAGCAGGACTGCCAGCGCGCCCACCGATGCCGCCGCGATCAGGGCGTTGTCGCTCCACAGCTCGCTGGCTCGCAGCGCGCCATGAGCCTCGCCCAGCGCCCAGGCGATGGCTCCGGCCAGGACGGCCGTCGTGAGCAGTCGCACCGGGAGCGGACTGACGGCGCGGTCGGCCAGCGCGGTCCAGCCGCTCGACAGAAAGAGCGCCAGCGGAACCAGCGCCGGAAACAGGTAGCGGCCCTGCGGCTGGATGAACGTCAGGTTGTAATAGGCGACCTCGCCGAAGACCAGCAGCGCCGCCCCGATCAGCAGCCCCTTGTGGCGGACGCCGAGCGCCGTTCGGGCCAGCCAGCCGATCTCTACCCCCGCGATGCCGAGCACCGTCAGCACGAGATAGAGGATGTAGAAGCCGTCGTCCAGCACGACGCCCATCCAGCCGAACATGCCCCAGAAGCTGCGGAAGAGGATCCGGAAGAAGAAGTCAAGGGACTCCAGGTCGTAGCTCGTCCAGCGTGGCTGCCCGACGACGATCTGGTCGTGGCGGGCCATGGCGAGCGGGTCGAGCGGACCGTAGACCAGCATGTTCCGCACGACCCACCAGCCGGCCACCAGCAGGGAGACAGCCACGGCGATGGCCGGCCAGCGCAGCGTCCGCAGCCACGAGATGGCGGCAGGCCGAGCCGTGCCTGCAGCATCGCCGGGGGACGATGTGCGCCCGGCCAGGAGCAGCGTTCCCAGGATCAGCGGCACGTACACGTAGACGGTCAGCTTGGTCAGCACCAGCGCCCCGATCAGGACGCCAATCCCCACGGCCCACCGGTCTGAGAAGCCCCGCCGCCGGCCGATCATCAGCGCGGCCAGCGCCACGGCTGCCAGGGCGCTCGCCAGGGCATCGTTGTTGACGGCCGCCGAGATCGCGGTGTTCATCGGGATGAAGGCGACGGTGGCGGCCGTCAGGACGGCGAGCGCCGGCCGTGTTGGGGCAGCCTCGCGCGCCACGACGAACGCCGCCACGACCGTCACCGCCGCGATCAGGATCGAAAAGAGCCTGAGTGCCAGGATCTGGCGGTTGATCGGCTGGCCGGCCGTCAACCAGTGCACGGGTGCGGCCAGCAGGTAGTAGAGCGGCGGCTGGTGTCCCTCGTAGCGAATCCCGTCGACATCGTAGTCGTTCGGGAACCAGTGCGTCGTCAGGCGTGACAGCAGCTCGCTGTCCCAGTCGCCCTGCTGGAGGACGGGCAGTTGCCCGGTCCGGGCGATCTGCCGCACGACGTTGACGTGGGCCGGCTCGTCCGGGTTGTTCCAGCGTGGCGTGCCGCGCGCATACCCGACCGCGATATATCCGTACGCAAGCAAGATCGGGACGAGCAGCAGCCACGCCGCCCGTGCGCCGAGGCGGGCGCTCCGGGTCACGCCTCGGCGAGCTTGCTCGTGTCGATCTTGACGAACAAGGGACTCGGCGCGGGCAGCGCCTGACCGACCGGTAACAGCTCCCACTGCCAGCCGTGCGCCTCCAGCGTGTCCTCGTGCCCGAGCAGCCCGTGAAGCTTCGCCGAGGTGAACGGCAGGAACGGCGCGAACAACACTTTGAGGGCGTTGATCAGGTGCAGCAGCGACCCGACCGTCTGCCCCGCCGCGTCCTTGTCCACCTTGACGACCTTCCAGGGCGCCTGCTCGTCGAAGTAGCGGTTCCCGACGCGGGCCAGCGCCATCACGTCGCCGATGGTCTCCTTGAAGCGAGCACTCTCAAGCTTCGCTGTGACCGCCTCAAAGGTCGCCTCGATCTCGGCCTTGAGGCCGGGGTCAATCGTGCCATCGCCGGGCACCTTGCCCTCGAAGTACCGCTGCGTGAAGGTCAGCGTCCGATGGACGAGGTTGCCCCAGGTCGCCACCAGCTCGTCGTTGTTGCGCCGGATCAGCTCGTCCGAAGAGAAGTCCGTGTCGCTGTTCTCCGGAGCGTTCGCCGTCAGGTAGTAGCGGATCGGGTCCGGATCGAACGCCTGCAGCAATGCCGGAACGGTCGTGCCGATGCCGGCGCTCTTGGACGCCTTCTGCCCGCCGAAGTTCATGTACTCGTTGGCGGGCACGTCGTAGGGCAGGATCGTGTCGCCGCGAGCGATCAGGATGGCCGGCCAGATCACCGTGTGGAACGGGATGTTGTCCTTGCCGATGAAGTAGTACTGGCGGGTGGACTCGTCCTTCCACCACGGCTTCCAGGCGTCCACGTCGCCCTTCAGGCGTGCCCACTCGACGCTGGCCGAGAGGTAGCCCGTGACGGCCTCGATCCAGACGTAGATGCGCTTCTCCTCGTAGCCCGGGAACGGCACCGGCACGCCCCAGGACATATCGCGGGTGATAGCGCGGGCCTGGAGGCCGCCTTCGAGGAAGTTGCGGGTGAAGCGGTAGACGTTCGGCCGCCAGTGGGTCATCTTCGAGGCCCAGGCCAGCAGCGGCTCGTTCACCTTCGGCAGGTCGATGTAGTAGTGGGTGGTCGAGCGGCGAATCGGGGCCGTCCCGCTGAAGCGGCTGCGCGGATCGATCAGGTCCGTCGGGTCGAGCAGCTTGCCGCAGTTGTCGCACTGGTCGCCGCGCGCCTTCTCGTAGCCGCAGTTCGGGCAGGTGCCCTCAACGTAGCGGTCGGGCAGGAAGCGGGCGGCCTTCTCGTCGTAGAACGCCTCGGTGGTCTCCTGGAACAGGTAGCCCCGCTCGTCGAGCAGCAGCAGCTCGTCCTGCGAGACCTCGCGATGCGTGTCGGTGCCGGTCCGCGTGTACAGGTCGTAGCTGATGCCGAGGTCGCGCCAGTACCCGAGGAACTCCTCGTGGAAGCGGTCGGCGATCTCCTTCGGCGTCACGCCGTCCTGCTCGGCGCGCACGGTGATCGGCGTGCCGTGCTCGTCGCTGCCGGACACCATCAGCACCCGGTTGCCGCGCAGGCGCTGGAAGCGAGCAAAGGTATCGGCAGGCACGTAGACGCCGGCCAGGTGGCCGACGTGCAGCGACCCGTTGACGTAGGGCCAGGCAGTGCAGACGAGAATCGTGTCCGGCATGCTGGAGAGTATATCGTCTGACGCAGGCTGACTCGAAAACGGGAGGCGGCTGAGGCGCAGGGTCTGCTCAGACGATCCGGGAGGCCGAATCGCTCGCGCGGACCCGGGAACAGGCCGGTCAGGCGTACTCGCCGCGCAGCGCGTTCAGGCGGACCCGCAGCACGTCGCGGAACATCCGAATCGTGTCGCGCAGCGGATCGACCCGACTGCTGGCGGCGTACTCCCACGTGACCGGCACCTCTTTGATGCCGTAGCCGAGCATTCGGGCCACATACAGCACCTCGACGTCGAATCCGAAGCCGACGACGCGCTGCCGGCTGAACACGTCGTGAGCGCAGGCGCGGGTGAACGCCTTGAAACCGCACTGGGTGTCCTGAATGCCGGGGACGGCCAACGCCTGCACCAGCAGGTTGAAGACCCGGCCCATCAGGTGGCGGGTGTACGGCTCGCCCACCCGGCGCGCGCCGGCCCCCTCGCGGCTGGCGATCACGACCTGGTGCCGTGCTGAGAGCCGATCGGTCAGGCCGATCACCTCTTCGATAGGAGTACTCAGGTCGGCGTCAGCGAAGACGATCCGGTCGCCGCGCGCCTCGGACACGCCGATTCGCACGGCGCGGCCCTTGCCCGCCAGCGGCGTCACGATCAGCTTGATGTTGCTGTCGCGCTGGGCGGCGGCCTTGACGACGTCCTCGGTGCGGTCCGTACTGCCGTTGACGACGACCAGCACTTCGTACGGCTCGCCACGGACTTCGAGGGCGTCGCTGATGCGCGCCAGGGTGGCGGGCAGACGAGACTCCTCGTTGTAGGCCGGGATGATGAGAGACAGCAGCGGATCGGTCACCAGGCCCGCTCGCGGATCAGATGTGCCCGGGGCGCTGGCGTCACCATCGGCCCGAAGGCCAGGGCCGGTCAGCGATCCCTGGGGCTGCGAGGGTGGCCCAGCAGAAACGGGGCGCACCTGCTCGTGCCCGCGCGGACGGATTCCGAGTATAGCGCATCGCAGCCGGCGGCCGGTTCTGGCGCGTGGGCGGCCTCGGCGGGCCGTATCATTCGCGAGATCCGAGGCGCGGCCGGTGCTGCCCGAGGATTCGGGGAGACGATGGCCGAGAGTCGTAGCGCAATCTCGTTCACGGTGCTGGCGACGGACCCGGCTTCGGGCGCACGGGCCGGTCGCCTGGAGACGCCCCACGGCGCGATGGAGACGCCGGCGTTCGTCGTTCCGGCCGGGCAGGGCGTCGTCGCAAGTTTGCAGCCAGACGAAGTGGCCGGTCTCGGCGCGCAGGCGACAGCCGTAAGTCTGTACCAGTTCGTGATGCGGCCCGGTGCGGATCAGCTGTCGGCGCTCGGCGGCCTGCACACCTTCTCGGGCTGGTCCGGGCCGATCTTCGTCGATAACGGCGGCTATCAGCTTGCGCGTCTGGGCGGCGACCTTGAACGGTACGATGGCCTGCTGGTCAGGCCCCGGCCAGCGCCAGACCAGTACGCCCAGCGGCGGGCGCAGGAGCGGGCGGCAGCGCAGGGGCGGATCGTCAAGGTGGACGACGACGGCGTGACCTTCCGCTCGCACCTCGACGGCTCGACCCACCGCTGGACGCCCGAGACGTTTGTGCAGCTCCAGGAGCAGTGTGGGGCCGACCTCTTCGTGGCGCTGTCGGACGAGTTCGCGGCGGCTGGCTCGGGGCGTCGGGCAGTCTCGCCGGCGCGGGCCGTCCGCTGGGCCGAGCGGACCCTGGCGGCGCGCCAGCGAACCGGCCAGGGCCTCTACGCCAGCGTGGCGGTGTCGGGAAGAGCCAGGGGCGAGGCGCACTGCGAGGCTGTCGTGGAGCTGGCCGAGCTGCCCTTCGACGGCTTCGCGCTGAGCGGGCCGGGAGCCGACATACTGGCGGCGACGGAGACAGCTCTTCGAGACACCATCGCCGCGCTGCCCTCAGACCGGCCGCGCCACCTGACGGCCCTGGGCGATCCGTCAGACCTGTTTGCGGCGGCGCGGGCCGGCATCGACACGTTCGAGTCAGCCGCGCCGACGCGCTACGCCGCGCATGGCTTACTGCTGACGGCGGCTGGTCCACTCGACATCAAGCGCGTCGTCTACCGCGAGGACGACGGCCCGCCCGACCCGACCTGTGTCTGTCCGACCTGCACGACCTTCACGCGCGCGTACCTGCGGCACCTGTTCGCTGCCGAGGAACTCCTGGCCTACACGCTGGCGGCGACCCACAACCTTGCGTTCTTCCTGGGCCTGACCGCGCGCGTCCGCGCGGCTATCATCGACGGCGTACTGGACCGGCTCGAAGCAGAGGTGCTGGCGGCGTATCCGCCCTCACGCAGGGGCCGCCCGGCGCGTCTGCCTGGGTAGCGGCTACTCGCCGGTCTGACCGTCCGTATACTCGCGCATGAAGTCGGCGTGGCCGCAGTGGCGGGCCGTCTCCTCGATCATGTGGACGAGAATCCAGCGGAGCGTGTGCCGCGGCTCCCCCTTTCGCAGCACGAGCGTCGAGCGATGGCGCGTCGGCCAGGATGCGCCGCGACTCCTCGACCTCGCGGACGTAGAACGCGAGAACCGCGTCAGGCGTCTCGTTCGGCTCGATGCGGAAGTCGCCGCCAGGGTCGCCGGCGCGCCAGGGGACTGTCAGTGGCCGACCCAGCAACCGGATCTGGAACCAGCTCCGCTCGACGTAGGCCAGGTGCTTGAGCAGGCCAAGCAGGCTCATCCCGCTGGGCGTGTGGGTGGCCGTCAGTTGCTCGCGGGTCAGGCTGTTCAGCTTCCAGAGCAGGGTGTCCCGCTGAAACTCGAGGAAGTTGACCAGGAGGTCGCGCTCGCCAGTATCGCCGCGCCGCTGGGCGCGCGAGGGGTCCAGCATGAAGCGTGCGGTGTCGAGTGTCACGTTACCCCTCGTCGGCAGCCGTCACGGCCTCCATCAGGTCGTCGCGGAGCGTGGCGATCAGCAGGCCTACTGGCTGCCCTGCCGGCGTGCCCGCAAGCCGCGCCAGCTCCTCGACCACCGCCAGCGGCTCGACCTCGTCAGCGGCGCCCGGCAGTGAGAACAGTATCGGGTAGCGCGCCCCGCCGCCATCCTGGGCAGCCGCTTCGAGCACTGCTGCGTACGCACTGTCGTCCAGCGAGGCGACCTGTACGTCGCCGATCCGAAACGCCACCATCAGACCGTGCCCTCCGCGGGCAACGGTACCGGATCGGCGTCGCTCGGCGTCGAACGACCATTTGGGGGCGGCCGGCATCGCCATGTCGTGCGGACGGGCCGGGAAGCCGGCGCGCGGTTGCAGCGTTTCCGCTGACTGGCTACCGTGTGCATCGTCGGAAGCAGCGCGGGACGATACCGTTCGGAGGACGTATGGCGCGCACGCGTGTCTGGCACGGACATGTCGCGGAGGGCCGCCGCGACGACCACGAGGCCTTCGTCCGCTGGCTCGCCACGGACCAGGCACAGGTGCAGTACGCCAAGTTCCTCCTGTCGGCCTACTCGCTGGCGCAGACGGGTGATGACCTGACGGTCACGCTGACGGCCGAGGAGCCGCCCGCCATTATTCGCTTCCTCCGTAACCCGAGGATGTGGCCAGAGTTCTGGGAGTATGACGCGGCGGGCGAGCGCGATGAGACGCCGCCGGCGCAGTCGGTACGGGTGTCCTGGCGAAAGCCCTGAGCGCACGCTGCCGCCCGCGACCAGGCGCTCGTAACAAGGAGCACGACGGTGGAGCTTGGACTACGAGGTAAGGTGGCGACTGTCACCGGGGCGAGTCGGGGAATCGGTCGCAGTATCGCGCTGGGGCTGGCCGCCGAGGGGTGCCGGCTGGCGCTCTGCGCGCGCGGCGCGGACCGCCTGAACCAGACGGCCGACGAGGCCAGAGCGCTCGGCTGCGAGGTGCTGGCCGTGCCAGTCGACGTCACGGCTGACGGCGAGGTCGAGGCGTTTGTGGAGCAGGTCGGCCAGCGGTACGGCCGGATCGATATCCTGGTGAACAACGTCGGCGGCGGCGGCAAGGATGGCTTCGTCGAGACCACGGACGAGGACTGGTCGGCCGCGTTCGACCTGACGCTCTGGCCGGCCGTGCGCGCCAGCCGGCTGGTGGTGCCTTGGATGGAGCGGCAGGGCAGCGGGTCCATCGTGATGATCTCGTCGATCTTCGGGCGCGAGTGGGGCGGCCGGCCGGCCTACAACGTGGTCAAGGCCGCCGAGAACGCCCTCTCGAAGTCGATGGCCCGTCAGCTTGCGCCGCGCGGCATCCGCGTCAACGCCATCGCACCCGGCTCGATCATCTTCCCGGGCGGCTCCTGGCAGCGGCGGGTGGACGAGACGCCCGAGAGGATGGCCGAGTTCGTCAAGAACGAGCTGCCGCTCGGGCGGTTCGGGCGGCCGGAGGAGGTTGCCAACGCCGTCACGTTTCTGGTGTCGGACGCCGCCAGCCTTGTGGTGGGCGCCTGCCTCAACGTCGACGGCGGACAGTCGCGCTCGCTGATCTAGGGCCCGCACCGCCACGGTTCGCGTCACGCCGGGGCCGGCAGTCCCGGCGTAGAATGTCGCCATGTTCCCCCAGGCCGAAGAATCTCGGCGTCGATGGGTGCCGCACCTGCTTCTCTTCGTGGTGGTGTTGATCTGGTCGGGCAACACCGTCATCTCGAAGATGGTCGTCGCCGAGGTGCCGCCTGCCCAGCTTGCACTGGTGCGCTTCAGCCTGGGCGTCCTGGCGTTTCACGTCCCGTTCTTCCTGGTGCTGTACCGCCGAGCGCCGCGCTTTCGCCGCGATGAGTGGGTCCGGCTGGCTGGCATCGGGGCCGGCGGCGCTGGTACCAGCGTGCTGTGCTTCACCATCGGGCTGAGCTACGCGCCGGCCACGTACACGTCGCTCATCTCGATGATCGGGCCGCCGCTCACGGCGTTGATGGCCTGGGTGCTGCTGCGCGAGAAGCTGACCACGATCCGGGCCATCGGGACGGGCATCGCGTTCTTTGGAGCGGCGCTCCTGGTCAGCGGCGGATCGCTGGCCGCGCCGCCGCCAGAGCTGCTGACGGGCGCCGTCTTCCTGGTGCTCTCGCAGGGCACCTGGGCTATCTACATCCTGTTCGGCAAGCCGATCCTGGCCTATCGCCAGCCGGCGCTGATCATGGGGGCGTCCCACCTGTTCGCGCTCTGCTCGATGTGGCCGATCTCCCTGTTCACCGGCGGCTGGAACTTCCTCTGGGACGCGCAGCAGTGGTCGCCGGGCGTCTGGCTCGGTATTTGCTACCTGGCGTTCGCGAACACCGCCCTGAGCCAGCTGCTGTTCCTGCTGGCCCTCCGCGACGTTTCGGCGGCGCAAGCGGTCTCGTACACCTACCTCCAGCCGCCGCTGACCGCCGTCATGGCGATGTTCGCGCTGGACGAGCAGCCGACCGTGATGACGTTCGTCTGCGGCGCGATCATCCTGATCGGTCTCTGGCTGGTGAACCGGCCGCAGCCGTCACGCGCGGCCCGCCCGGCCCGCGAGCCGCGGCCGGCCGTCTCGGTTCGCCCGGTCAAGCAGTGATGCCGGCGCAGGTTCGAGCGGCCATCCCCCTGGTGATGCTGACGCTCGTCGTGCTCATCTGGTCGAGCAACAACATCGCTACCAAACTGGTGTTGCGTGAGACCTCGCCCGGCTTGCTGATGCTGGTGCGTTTCACCGTGACCACCCTGGTCTGCTACGTGCCGGCCTTCTTGCTGATCCGGAAGATCGGGCAGCCGATGAGCCGGCGCGATTGGACGGTGCTGGCCTTCGCCTCGCTGACCGGCTACGCCCTGAGCGCGCTGATGTTCATGATCGGGATCTCGATGGTCTCGGCCACGTTCGGCTCGCTGATGATGATGACCGGGCCGTTGTGGACCGCCGTCCTGGAGCGGGCGTTCGTCGGGACGCGGATCGGGCGGCTGCAGGGCCTGGGCATGGCGATCTCGTTCACGAGCGCGGCGTTCCTGGCGACCGGCGGCAACCTGGACGCCCCAGATGCCTCGCTGCTGATCGGCGGGCTGCTGCTGATGGGCTGCCAGACCTCCTGGGGCGGCTACACCATCCTGACCAAGCCGCTCCTGGCGCGCAGGCCGCCGCTGATGATCGTCACCAGCGCCAGTATGATCGCGACGCCGGCGATGTGGCCGATCGCCGGGGCGATGGGCGCGTTCGGCGACGTGCCACAGATGGTGAACTGGTCGCCTGGTGCGTGGCTGGGCGTGGCCTACCTGATCTTCATCGCCGGCTTCTGCAGCCAGGTGCTCTACGCCTACGGCCTGCGCGACGTGACGGCGTCCCAGGCGATGGCGTTCACCTACCTGATGCCCGTCTTCACGGCCGGCTTTGCCGCGCTGCTGCTGGACGAGAAGTTGACGATGGCGACCGTCATCTGCGGCGCTTTCATCGTCTTCGGGCTGTGGCTGATGAACGCCTATCGCCCCGGCCGCAACCGAGCGCCGAAGAAGCCGGTGACGGCTGAAGACGCCGTGACGGTCGGCGAAGCGGCACCGGTCGTCGTGCCTCAGCCCGCCTCGACGCGCGAGACGGGCTGAGCCGCTGCCCTCACGGCGGCGGTTGCCTCAGGGCTTCGGGTAGAGGCGGCCGGCCTCGGCGGCGGCTGCCGCGAGGCGGCGCGCGCCCTCGCGGATGTCCTCGCGGCTGGTGGCGAAGCTCAGGCGGACATATCCCTCGCCGCCCGGGCCGAACTCGGTGCCGCTCCGCAGCGCCACGCCACGCTCGCGCAGAAACGCCGTCATCTCCTTCGAGGAGAGGGCCGACTCGTACTTGATGAAGGCGTAGAACGTGCCCTCTGGCTTGCGCCATGACAACCCGTCAGCCGACTTCAGGATCTCGTCCAGCATCTCGCGACGGTAGGCGTACTCTTCGAGCATCCGGGCCGGCTCGTCGGACGGCGTGGTCAGCGCGACCAGGCCGGCCCGCTGCACGGCCGTGTTGGCGACCGTCGTGGCTGCGCGGTGGGCCGCGAACGCGGTGGCCGCTGCGCCGTTCTTGGCGGCCAGATACCCCAGCCGCAGACCCGTCATCGCGAACGTTTTCGAGAATGTCTGGCAGAAGAGGATCCGGTCCTCGATGCCCGGCAGGTCGAGCACCGACACGTGCTCGCGGCCGTCGTAGATCAGATAGTCGTACGCTTCGTCGGCCAGGATCCAGAGGTCGCGCTCGACGCACCAGGCCGCGAGCTCTTCGACCTCGCGGCGGCTCAGCACGACCCCGGTCGGATTGTTCGGGTTGCAGAGGACGACCATCTTCGCGTGGGGGCCGGCAGCGGCCCGCAGCCGGTCGAGATCCAGGTGCAGGTCAGCGGCCTGCGGGACGTAGGTCGCCTCCGCGCCGATCATCGTGGCGACGTCGGCGTACAGGGAGAAGTTTGGATCGGGGATCAGGATCTGGTCGCCGGGGTCCAGGTAGGCGTACATGGCGGCGAAGATCGCGCCGCTGCCGCCCGTCGTGATCAGCACGTCGGCGGCCGTCCAGGTGCTGCCGCTCCGCTTCGAGAGCTGATCCGCGATGACTGCCCGCAGCTCAGGGTCGCCCTGGAGCGTGCCGTAGTGAGTGTGGCCCTGCTCGCAGGCGTCCAGGATCGCCTCGGCGATGTAGCGAGGCGTCGGGAAGTCGGGGTCGCCGGTGTGCATCTGGATGACACCGGGGCCGGGCGGCTTCGATGCGCCGGCCCGTTCGCTGGACAGGAGCTTCTTGATCAGCGCTGACGGCTCTCGCACGTCGAACCTCCGCCCCGCTCCGCTTGCCGCTCGATACACGGGGCCCCAGGATTGTGCAGCCGTCCCAGAAGTGGGAGCAATGCGTCAGTTGGCGTGGTCGTCGGCCACCTCGCGCCGGCACTCTGAAAGAGCTGGAAGCGGACGTTCGGACGTTCCAGGCGGAAGCCGGTCAGGGTATCCAGCACGAGCTGCGCGCCGAGATCGCACTCCAGCCGGGCGCTGATCGGCGGCCTGCTGGTGCTGGCCCTGCTGGCGGCGTTCCGGCTGGCCCATACGCCGCCGCTGGCGGTCCGCCAGCCGACGTGGTCGGCGCGTCCGGCCCACGGCTCGCAGGCGGCGTAGCCCGACGCACACTGGCGGGTGCGACCGTGCAGGGCACGGCCTGCACCCGTGCAGCAGAACGCCCGCCGGTCCTTCGGGAGCGGCGGGCGGTGGGAGCGGGATAGGGGACTCGAACCCCTGCTAATAGCTTGGAAGGCTACTGTGCTGCCATTACACCAATCCCGCTGATGCGACGGTCAATTCTAGGCCGCTGGCCCCAACCGGGCAAGCCTTCGTGAGCCGAACGCGGCTGACGCAGTCGCCAAAATCGGAAGCCAGATGGCCCCAGGGCGATTGCATGTCTGTTGGTGCTCCCGAGACACCGTCACACGCGAGGTCGGGGACTGAAGTCCCCGCCTACAGTCACACCGTCGCTGCGCGACGGCCGT
Source organism: Chloroflexota bacterium (assembly GCA_020850535.1). Taxonomy (NCBI): domain Bacteria; kingdom Bacillati; phylum Chloroflexota; species Chloroflexota bacterium. Next base: position 10,821 of record JADZEM010000217.1, on the reverse strand, counting down.
CGGGAACGGCAGGCACTGGTGCGACTGGAGCGTCGCGCAGCGACAGCAGGATGGTAGGCGGGGCTTTCAAGCCCCGACGCAGCGGCACGACGCGCTCAACATACGATTGCACTGGTAGCAGCATCAGGGCGATTGCTGCATGTCTGTTGGTGCTCCCGAGGCACCGTCACACGCGAGGTCGGGGACTGAAGTCCCCGCCTACAGTCACGCCGTCGCTGCGCGACGGCGGTGGGGAACGGCCGGCACTGGTGCGACTGGAGCGTCGCGCAGCGACAGCAGGATCGTAGGCGGGGCTTTCAAGCCCCGACGCAGCGGCACGACGACATCAACATACGATTGCACTGGTAGCAGCAGCAGGGCGATTGCATGTGCATTGGTGTCCCCGAAGGATCATGGAACGGGCGGTCGGGGGTTGAAGTCCCCGCCTACAGTCACGCCGTCGGGAACGGCCGGCACTGGTGCGACTACAGCGTCGCGCAGCGACAGCAGGATGGTAGGCGGGGCTTTCAAGCCCCGACGCGGCGGCACGACGACATCAACATGCAATCGGCCTGCAGATGGCCCGATGCTTGTTGCACCGTATGGGCAGGAGGAGTATACTTCGATATAGAACAGACGTTCGACGCCACTCCTGGTGGCGGTGTGTTGTGGGAACCTGCCGACCTGTGCGGCGGGGGAATCGGGAGCATGGTGATGGAGAAGCGAGCACGCGGGAAGAGCGCCGAGACTGTCGAGCGCCAGGATGCGCCGACAGCGGCCGAGCAGGCGGCGGAGCAGGCGGCGGAGATCGACGGTCTGACGCCGTTCACGCCCGAGGAGGACGAGCCGATGGTGGCCGCGCTGTCCGGTCGCCCCGAGAGCAGCCCGCCCGAGTCTGAGCTGTACGCCCGCCTTGCCACGCCGTTCGATGTGACGTTCCGCGATCTGCGGGGCGGCGTCGAGCTGGAGTACGTGACCGGCGAACAGGTGGCGACGCGCCTCAACGAGGAGCTGGGCTTTCTGGCCTGGAGCTTCCGGGTGCTGGAGCACGGCATCCACGCCGAGGCCGATGAGTGCTGGGTGCTAGGCGAGTTGACGGTGGACGTGGCCGGCCGGAGCGTCGTGCGGCAGCAGTTCGGCAGCCAGAAGGTCAAGCGCTCGCGTTCGAGCGGCACGCCGATGGACATCGGGTTTGATCTGAAGGGCGCGGCGACGGACGCGCTCAAGAAGTGCGCCTCGCTGGTGGGCGTCGGGCTGTACCTCTGGAAGAAGGAGCCGCCGGCCGGGCTGGGGAACGGCGGGCAGCCGGGGGCGGGCTACTCGGGCAATGGGAACGGCTCGTACGGAAATGGCGGCGGCTCCAACGGGAGCGGCCAGGGCGGCTACGGCCCGAACGGCAGCGGCCAGAACGGCGTGCAGATCGTGGGGGGCGGCGCGGCGGCCCCGTCCGACTCGGAGGTCTACGCCTGCGAGGAGTGCGGCGAGCCGCTGACCGAGACCCGCTTCAAGGACGGCACGAACTGGCCTCCGAGTCAGCTTGCCGTGTTCGGGCGGCGCAAGCACAGCCGGGTGCTCTGCATGATGCACTACCGCGAGGCCAACCAGGCGAAGCGGCGCGCCGATGAGGCGCTCCAGCAGGTGCCGTTCTAACGCGGAACCCCTTCCACCCGTGAGCGCGTCGGGGGACGCGCTCGATACGGCGGACGACCCCGGCGACAGCTCGTTGCCGGGGTCGTTCTGTGCGCGGACGGCAGCCTCGTCATAACGTTCGACTGCGCGTCCACGCCGAAATTGTGACATCGAATTCGTGCCCGGGCCGCTTGACGCCCTGCTAGCGTATCCGTACAGTAGTAGGCAACAAACCGCTTGTACGACGACCCAGGTAGGTCTTACGGGGAGGCTCGTGCCCGAGCACTACCACCATCCGAGGAGGTGCCGTAGCCGCAGTGCGGCCTCGGTGCGCCCTGACTGCCGCCCCGTGGGCCTTCGCCCCCGGGGTTTCTGTTTAGGTGGGACCGCGCTCACCTCCCGCACGATCGACAGAACGGCCGCCCCTGTCTGGGGGCGGTCGTTGGCTATCCCCCAGCTTTCGCGTTCGGTCGTTCGTTCTGCAAGCTCGATACGGAGGCGCAGATGGCAACCAGTTTGACTAGCGGCCCGACTCCCGATCTCTCTGCAAACCTCGGCGCAAACCTCGACAGGCCACGAGGCGCAAGCCGCCTGCGCCATGCCTATGGCTTTGACGACGTCGCCCTGGTGCCCGGTACGCTGACCGTCGATCCGGAGGAGATCGATCTCTCCTGGAGGCTCGGGCCGCACAAGCTGGGCCTCCCGATCCTCGCCTCGGCCATGGATGGCGTGGTTGATCCGGCGTTCGCCGTCACGCTCGGGAAGGCCGGCGGTCTGGCTGTGCTCAACCTGGAAGGCTTGCAGACCCGCTACGAGCGCCCCGAGGAACAGCTTGCCCAGATCGCGGAGGCCCCGGCCAGCGAGGTCACGTCGCTGCTCCAGCAGCTGTACCGCGCCCCCATGCGCGACGACCTCGTCGCTGCTCGGATCCAGGAGATCAAGGCCGCTGGCGTGCTGGCCGCCGTCTCGTCCACCCCGGCGAACGCCGCCCATCTCGGACAGGTGGCCGCCGCTGCCGGCGCAGATATCTTCGTCGTGCAGTCCACGGTGAGCACGGTCCGCTACCGCACGCGCGGCGAGGCGCTCGACCTTGCGAAGCTCTGCGCTGCCATGCCGATCCCCGTCGTCGTCGGCAACTGCGTCTCGTTCGCGGCGGCGCTGGAGCTGCTCCGGACGGGCGTCAGCGGGCTGCTGGTCGGCGTCGGGCCGGGGGCGGCCTGCACCAGCCGCGAGGTGCTCGGCGTGGGCGTGCCGCAGGTGACGGCGACCATCGACTGCAGCGAGGCGCGCGACGTCTACTACCGCGAGACGGGCCGGTACGTCCCGATCATCACGGACGGCGGCATGCGGACCGGCGGCGACATCAACAAGGCGCTGGCCAGCGGCGCGGACGCCGTCATGCTCGGCTCGCCGTTCGCGCAGACCGCCGAGGCCCCCGGGCGGGGCCACCACTGGGGCATGGCGACGCCGCATGGCGCGCTGCCGCGCGGCACCCGCATCCGCGTCGGGGTCAGCGGGACGCTGGAACAGGTACTCTTTGGCCCGACCTCGCGGACGGACGGGACGCAGAACCTCGTCGGGGCGATCCGCACCTGCATGGGCGTCTGCGGGGCGACAACCATCTCGGAGATGCACGACGTCGAAATGGTGATCGCTCCTTCGATCAAGACCGAGGGCAAGCTCTGGCAGCTGGCGGGGGCCAAGTGAGCGACGGGACCTCATCCCGCGTCTCCGTCTCGGGAGACGTCGAGGTTGGCACGTATCTGGAGATCGCCGAGGCCGAGGCGATGGCGAAGCAGCCGGGCGTGTCCGAGGGCGCGCCCGAGCTGGTTCACCCGACCGCCCGTGACGCCGTCGCGATCCTCGACTACGGCTCGCAGTACAGCCAGTTGATCGCGCGGCGCGTCCGCGAGGCCAACGTCTACTGCGAGCTGCTGCCGCACGACATCACGCCCGAGCGGTTCGCGTCGCTGAACCCGCGCGGCGTGATTCTGAGCGGCGGCCCGGCCAGCGTCTACGCCGACGGCGCGCCGCTGATCCCGCGGTTTGTGCTGGAGAGCGGCCTGCCGATCCTCGGTATCTGCTACGGGATGCAGCTGCTGGCGCATCAGCTTGGCGGAAAGGTCGCGCCGAGCAACAAGCGCGAGTACGGCCCGGCCAACCTGCACCGCGCGGCCGGCGACGGCGCGATCTTCTACGGGCTGCCGGACAGCTTCGGCGTCTGGATGAGCCACGGCGACAAGGTCACCGAGCTGCCGCCTGGCTTTGAGATCATCGCTCGCAGCGACAACTCCGACTTCGCGGCGATGGCCGACAGTCGGGGGCATATCGGCATCCAGTTCCATCCCGAAGTGGTGCACACGCCGCTCGGGAAGGACATCATCAAGAACTTCCTCTACAAGGTCTGCGGCTGCGAACCGACCTGGACCTCGGGGAACTACATCGAGCGGGCCGTCAGCGACATCCGCACCCAGGTCGGCAACGGCCGGGTGATCTGCGCGCTCTCGGGCGGCGTCGACTCGGCCGTGGCGGCGTCGCTGATCCACGAGGCGATCGGGGATCAACTGACCTGCGTGTTCGTCAACAACGGCCTGATGCGGCGCGAGGAGCCGGAGCGGACCGTCGCGACGTTCGGGAAGCACCTCAAGTTCAACCTGATCGCCGTGGACGCCGCCGACCGCTTCCTGGGCGAGCTGAACGGCATCACCGACCCCGAGCAGAAGCGCAAGATCGTCGGCGGCGAGTTCATCAAGGTCTTCGCGGAGGAGGCCCGCAAGCTCGGGAAGATCGACTACCTGGCGCAGGGCACGCTCTACCCCGACGTGATCGAGAGCACCGCTCCGGAGACGAAGGCGGCGTCGAAGATCAAGACCCACCACAACGTCGGCGGGCTGCCCAAGGATCTGCCGTTCCGGCTGGTCGAGCCGTTGCGCTACCTCTTCAAGGACGAGGTCCGCGAGGTCGGGATGGCGCTCGGGCTGCCGGAAGACATGGTCTGGCGGCAGCCGTTCCCCGGCCCTGGCCTCTCGATCCGCATCCTCGGCGAGGTGACCGAGGAGCGGCTGGAGATGGTGCGCGGCGCGGACTGGGTCGTCATGAGCGAGATCAAGGCGGCCGGACTCTACCGCGAGATGTGGCAGAGCTTCGCCGTCCTGACGCCGCTGCGGACCGTCGGCGTGATGGGCGACTTCCGCACCTACGGCCACATGGTGGCCCTGCGGATGGTCACCTCGGATGACGGCATGACAGCCGACTGGGCGCGCGTTCCCTACGAGGTGCTGGCGCGGATCTCCAATCGGATCGTCAACGAGGTGCCCGGGGTCAACCGTGTCACTCTGGACATCACGTCCAAGCCGCCGGGCACCATCGAATGGGAGTAAACTCGTAGCGACATCAGAGAGACGGGCGAGCAGATGCTCGCCCGTCCTGTGTGGGCCTCCCGTCACATCTTGCCGAAGTTCTCGTCGCCACTGCCAGCGCATGCGGCGTCACCCGATGCGCTCGCTCGTGCGCGGACCCGCCCCAGGAGTTGATGCTCGGTGATTCCTCGCTATTCGTTCCCCGACATGGCCCGCATCTGGGCGGATGAGCAGAAGTACGAGTACTGGCGGCGGGTCGAGGTCGCCGTCTGCGAGGCCTGGGCCGAGATCGGGGTGGTGCCGACGGACGCGCTGCCGGCCATCCGCGCCGCGACGTTCGACCTGAAGCGGATCGGCGAGGTCTTCCAGGAGACGCGGCACGACGTGATCGCGTTCGTGCGGAGCATGGCCGAGTCGGCCGGGCCGGCCGGGCGGTACATCCACTTCGGGCTGACCTCGTCCGACGTCTGGGACACCGCGACATCGCTGCAACTGGTCGAGGCCACCGACATCTTGCTGGCCGATGTCGACCGGCTGGAGCGGGCCGTCAGCGCGAAGGCCGTCGAGCACAAAGACACCGTCTGCATCGGGCGCTCGCACGGCATCCACGCTGAGCCGACCACCTTCGGGCACAAGCTGGCGGTCTGGGTGGCGATGATCCGGCGCAATCGAGAGCGGCTCCAGGCGGCCCGCAAGGAGATCGCCGTCGGGCAGATCTCGGGGGCGGTCGGGACGCACGCCAACGTGCCAGCCCGCGTCGAGGACGTGGTCTGCGAACGGCTGGGGATCGCCCCGGCTGAGGCCTCGACCCAGATCCTCCAGCGGGACCGACACGCCGCCTACGTCTCGGCGCTGGCGGTGGTCGCGGCGACGCTGGAGATGATGGCGACGGAGATCCGCTCGCTTCAGCGGACCGAGGTCATGGAGGTGGCCGAGCCGTTCTCGGCCGGCCAGCAGGGCAGCTCCTCGATGCCGCACAAGCGCAATCCTGAGCTGACCGAGCGGATCTGCGGGCTGGCGCGGGTCGTCCGCGCGGCGGCGCTGCCGGCCCTGGAGAACGTGGCGCTCTGGCACGAGCGCGACATCAGCCACTCGTCGGCGGAGCGCATCATCCTGCCAGATGCGACCGTCGCGCTGGACTACATGCTGCGGATCTTCTCCGACATCATGGAGCGGCTCGACGTCTTCCCGGAGCGGATGTTCCAGAATCTGCGCTCGACGCGCGGCCTGATCTTCTCGGAGCGGGTGCTGCTCAAGCTGGTCCAGAGCGGCATGATCCGCAACGACGCCTACCTGATCGTGCAGGCCGGGGCAAAGCGGGTCTGGGCTGGCGAGAGCGACCTCAAGACGGTGCTGCTGAGCGATCCGCGCGTCACCGAGCGGCTCACGGCCGCGCAGCTTGACGAGTGCTTCGAGCTGGATCACCACATGCAGGGGATCGACGTGCCGTTCAAGCGGCTCGGCCTGATCCCGGCCTGAGACGGAGACGATGTATCGACACCCGTTTCTCGATGGCGGGCCGGCCCCGAGGGCACTCTCCGAGATCGGCCTCACCGAGCTGCCGCTGATCGGCCGGGGCAAGGTCCGCGAGATCTACGATCTGGGCGACCAGCTCCTGTTCGTGGCCACCGACCGGCTGTCGGCGTTCGACGTGGTGATGGGCGAGCCGATCCCTGGCAAGGGGATCGTGCTGTCGTCGATGTCGGCGTTCTGGTTCGAGCAGTTCAAGGATCTCGTGCCGAACCACTTCCTGACCGACGATCCTGCCGGGGTTGTGCCCGAGATCGCGCATCGACGGGAGCAACTGGTGGGTCGGGCCATGCTGGTCAAGAAGTGCCAGCGGCTGGATGTCGAGTGCGTGGTGCGCGGCTACCTGGCCGGTTCGGGCTGGGCCGAATACCGACAGCACGGGACGCTGGCCGGCGAGCCGCTGCCGGCCGGCATCCTTGAGGCCGGCAAGCTGCCCGAGGTCCGCTTCACGCCGAGCACCAAGGAGGCTGAGGGCCACGATCTCCCGCTGACGCGCACCGAGCTGGCTGACCGCATCGGACATGAACTGGCCGGCATCCTTGAAGCGAAGAGCATCGCGCTGTACACGGCCGCCCACGAGTACGCCCTGGCGCGCGGCATCATCGTCGCCGACACGAAGTTCGAGTTCGGGTTGCTGGACGGCGAAGTGATCCTGATCGACGAGGTGCTGACGCCTGACTCGTCGCGGTTCTGGCCGCTGGAGGGGTACGAGCCGGGCCGGACGCCGCCCTCGCTCGACAAGCAGCCGATCCGCGACGCCCTCGAAGCGATGGGCTGGAACAAGCAGCCGCCCCCGCCGCCATTGTCAGACGCTGTGGTGCTGGAGACCTCGAACCGCTACCGCGAGGCGTTCCAGCGCCTGGTAAGCCCGGACTGAACTCGGTACGTGACGAAATCCCGTTCATGTGCGGCATTGGCGATCAAGGAACACAGCCGACGCTAGGGGTGGGCGGTGAGCCGTTCCAGAAGTAGCTCGTAGACGGCGTATGGTACCTGCTGGCTGCCGATCCGGGCGCCGTCCTTGCTGCGCGGGCCGTGGCAGTCCGAGCCGCCCGTCACCAGCAGGCCAAGCTCATCGGCCACGGCGGCGTAGTGCTCGCGCTCCCGCGGCCGGTGGATGATCTGCCAGACCTCGATGCCGTCCAGGCCGGCATCCGCCAGCGGGCGCAGCTCGTCGGCTGGCAGGTGCGGGCGGTTCTTGATCGTTCGAGCGGGATGGGCCAGGACGGCCAGCCCTCCCGCCGCGTGGATCAGGTCGATGGCCTCTGCGGCCGTGTAGGCGCGCGGCTCCTGGCTCGCCAGTTTGAGCAGGCTTGCGCCGTTCTTCGCCTTGCGGAGGACGCCTTGCTGCACCATCGCCAGCACCAGCGCCGCGCCGCTGGCGTAGCGCGTCCTGATCCCCTTCAGATGGTCGAGCGTCAGCGGCGTGCCGGCCGCCTCCAGGGCAGCCAGCACCGCGTCCACGTGGGTGGCCATGATCTCGCGGCCCCGATCGAGCGCGGCGACGAGCCGTTCGTTGGCCGGATCGATGCCGTAGCCGAGCATGTGGACGGTCCGCCCGTGCCAGTCAGCCGTCAGTTCGATGCCGGGCAGGAGCGCAACGCCGTGCTCTGCCGCCGCCGTCTGCGCTTCGGCAAGGCCGCCGAGCACGTCATGGTCGGTGATGGCGATAGCCGCAAGGTTGGCCGTCACAGCCTCTTCGACGACCCGGCGCGGCGTCCAGCGGCCGTCCGACCACGTGGTGTGCAGGTGGAGATCGACGTAACAATCATGGGCGGCTGGGCTGGTCACCCGAGCGTTGTACCACGCCAGAATGTCCGTGCGAATGGACGCCTGGGGCCGTGGTACAGTGTCGAAGCACCAGTTTTGCAGCAGATATCAGCAGGGCAGCGGGCGCTCGGCCACCATCGGTTGCAGGCCCGCGACCCGAAGGGAGACCGGACGTGGCTGACGGCACGCCGACCATCAATCCGCACATGTTTCGGGCGTACGACATTCGCGGACTCGCGGGCACCGACCTGACACCCGACGTGACCCGCCTGATCGGTCAGGCCTGGGGCACGTGGCTCCGACGGCGTGGCGGTTCGAGCATGGTGGTGGGCGGCGACCTGCGACCACACACCCCCGGTCTGAAGGGCGCGTTCATCGAGGGCGCGCTGGCCTCCGGCTGCGACGTGACGGACATCGGCGATGCCACGTCGCCCCTGATGTACTTCGCCACGATCCACCGGAAGACCTCCGGCGGCGTCAACATCACGGCCAGTCACAACCCCGTCGAGTACAACGGCATCAAGATGGTCGAGGCCGACGCCCTCCCGATTGCCGAGGAGGAGATCCGCGAGGTCCGCGACCTGGCCCTGGCCGGCGACTTCGAGACCGGCAGCGGCGCGCTCAGCCGGTGGGATCCTCGCCCCGACTACTACGCCAAGATCGCCTCGCTGGTGAACCTCGCGCGGCCGATGAAGGTCGTGGTGGACACCGGCAACGGCGTGGCGGGCTTGTTCGTGCCCGAGATGCTGCGGAAGCTCGGCTGCGAGGTGGTCGAGCTGTACACCGAGCCGGACTCGACCTTCCCCAACCACCTGCCGGATCCGGAGGATCCTGCCAATATGGCTGACCTGATGAAGCTGGTGCCCGAGGTGGGGGCCGAGGTCGGGCTGGCCTGGGACGGCGACGGCGACCGCCTCGGCGTCTGCGACGAGAAGGGCTTTCGCTGGGAGGCCGACTTCATCAACATCCTGCTGGCGCGTGACCTGCTGACGCGTCACCCTGGCTCGACGGTCTTGCTGGACGTGAAGTCGTCGCTCAACACCCTGGCCGACGTGAAGGCGCACGGTGGCAACCCGCAGCTTGGGAAGACCGGCCACTCATTCATGAAGCGGCGGATGAAGGCCGAGGGCATCCTGCTGGGTGGCGAACTCTCCGGCCACATCTTCCTGGGCGAGAACTACTACCCCGTGGACGATGCGTTGATCGCGGCCGGTCGCGTGTTGAGCATCCTGTCCCGTTCGGACAAGCCGCTCTCGGCGCAGTTCTCCCAGCTGCCGCCGCTCTACGCCACGCACCTGATTCAGCTGCACTGCCCAGACGACAAGAAGTTTGGGGTGGTGGCGGCCCTGCGGGATCAGCTCGCGGCGAAGTACCCGGTCATCGACATCGACGGCGCACGGGCCGATTTTGGAGATGGCTGGGCGCTGGTGCGGAACTCGAATACGTCGCCGGCGCTGACGGTCCGCTGCGAGGCGCGCAGCCCCGAGAAGCTGGACCAGATCTACAAGGTCATGCACGATCTGCTGGCTGCCCAGCCGAGCGTCAACATGAGCAAGTGGCCGCCAACGGCGACCTCGCCGGCCATCGGCGGCCACTGATCGTCGGAAAGAAGGCTCTCACCCCCCGACCCAACGGCGCCTGTTGCTACCACGTTGCCATTCTGTAGCGTGAGCAAGATCCCTCGACTGCGTTCGCACGCTCGCTCGGCTCGGGATGACGGGTACGACGCCGCCTTCTGCGTGGTGGAGTGCTAGCTGACGGCCGCCGTGATGCTCTGGACGTGCTCCGTCGGGTGGCCGATCAGGATGCGCTCGATGATGTCCGCCGTGCTCCACTCGGCGCCGCCGACGAATGACATCGGCGAGCGTCGGTCGAGCTGCTCGTCGCTCAGGCCGCGCACGACACTCGCGGCAGCAGCTCCGTTGGTCCGGAGCGCCGCCAGCGTGTCAGCCTTCGAGACGTTCTTGAACTCCTCGGCGTGCTGGGCGTTGCCGGCGTCGATCATCTCCATCGTGATCGGCGGGAGCGGCTGACCGCTCGCCATCAACTGGATCAGGCCGGCCAGCGCCACGTGGGTCTGCGCCACGTGGTGCGCCGCCACGGCCACCGACCAGCCTTCGGCCTCGCAGATGGCCCGGACCTGCGCGTCTGAACAGGCCTCGACAGCGGCGATGACGGCGGCGTTCGCCCGCTCGAACGCGTCGGCGAGTCCTGCTGCTCGTGAACTCATGGTGGCGCCTCCTCTGGTGATTCGGGCCAGTCGATGCAGGATGCCAGTCCAGGGCGAACGTATCACCAGTTCGTCCATCCTGCTCGCTACCCTTAACTTTTGATCGCGTATGTATATACACATGCGAGAGCGAAGTTGCGGACTTCTCACGGTACAGCTCGGGCGTCGATGCCCCAGGGCGATTGCATGTTGATGTTGTCGTGCCGCCGCGTCGGGGCTTGAAAGCCCCGCCTACGATCCTGCAGTCGCTGCGCGACGCTGTAGTCTCACCAGTCCCTGTCCGTGCCCGGTGTCCGTCGCGCAGCGACGGCATGCGTGTAGGCG